>JAJQCU010000012.1 GCA_021202575.1 Lachnospiraceae bacterium | reverse complement strand
CCGGAGAGGCAGGAGTTTGAATACAACAATTATCTGCCTTTGCAGAGACTGTGTACGGGAGATTTACAGGCAGACGAAGCATGCAGCGGAAAGAGAATAGGAAAAAACTCATTCACACAGCCCTCTTCGGAGGGCTTTTCTGCTGTGTACATATACACAATTTTTGCCTCAAATCTTTGTGTACTTTATGCCGCCATTCTTCACAGAATTGACTGGCTATTATCCCGAAAAGACGGTAATGTACACATACCGAAAGGAAATACAGAGCAAGCAAAAAACAACGGCGCAGGAGGAACACAAAGATGGCATACCACAAGCCCTGGACAAACAGCGATTTGATAGAGGACATGATAAAGAGAAAGTACCCTGGATACACAGAGCTGCACACCTTCCTCACGGTGATGCACGGCGGCGAATTCTACGCAGTGAGCCTGATCCAGAAGGGCGAAAGCCGGATGGCGATTTTCAGCCAGCGGAAATGTAACGGCTACCTTTTCTACTACGAAACGAAGGAGGTCATCGAGTTCGCGGACAAGAACGAAGGAAACGAATTCTTCAAGAAGGTCAGCGCAACGAAGAAGGCCAGCAAGAAGGGGTTCTACTACTACAGATACTAAAAACTACCCGCCACGGAGGTCACGATGGCACAGCCCTTAAGGGCAGAAAGGAGCCTACCATGACACTTAACCAGACAGCAGATCAGCTTTACAACCTTTCCCTCGGCGGTTATTTTAACCGCGAGAAGTTCACAGCAGAAGGGTGGAGAACCCACGTTAAGGGTCTCATGCAGCATCCGGAGACGCTTAAGATTCCGAATACTCTGGTGCAGGAGATTGCGCTCGAAGATGGCTGGTGGCTCTTCACCATCAGCTATATCCCGGAAAGCCAGGAGTACGGCTGGAACATCCCGGAGACCAGGGAGGAAGAGCAGAGGCTCAAGGAGCGGCTTCTCGCATAACACACAGCCCTCTTCGGAGGGCACTTTTTTAATAGTAAGCATTATCTGCTTGCTATGTGCAAAACTTTGAGTGATATATAGCGTACCGAAAAACCATGGCTTTCCAGGGTGAATCGGAAAAAAATTAAAGGAGGAACCCGAGAATGTTTCAGTATCATAACGGACGGCTGTATCCGGATGTGACCCCGAGAAGGCGGGCTTTTAAGATTCCGGACGGCTATTGGATTGACACCTTCCCGGAGGGGAATTCCACCAACTGTATCGCACTGATGACAAAGGATCAGAACGTGAATGTTGAGATCAGCGTGGAAATGAGCCGGTGGAAAAGCACGGAGAAAGAAGCGATGGACGAGTTTGAGGGCACGCCTCCGATAGAGATTTCAGGCCCCAATCCAATCTGCGTCGGAGGTTTTAAGGGGCATAGCATCTACTGTTATTCGAACCCCTCACAGTATGTGGTTATTCTGGACATAAGTGAATGCAATTTCCGAGGCGCATTCAATTTGGAGGATCGGTTTAACCGGATGGAGATTGTTGTGACCGCCAGCTGTGGTTCCGAGGATGAATCGATTGTGGCGCTGAAGGATGCCATCAATGATACCAGATTTGAAGAGCTGCTTGAAAGTATCAGCGTAAAAGAATAAGGAAATGAACCAGCCCAGCGGGTTGCTATCCAAGTGTGTTGAAATGACATAGTGGGATAGTGACCTGCTGGGCTTTTTCTTTTTGCATAAACCACAGACAGCACCTGGACAAAAAATCCAGAGTGCAGCTGTGGCTTATGCAGGCTGTTACGTTCCTATGAGTTAAATTCCCTGCGACGAAAGAATCGCTTTCAGGGCATTTATAGTCTGTGTGAGGATGTACTCCTCCTCTCTGGTGCAGTCCAAAAGCAGCTGATGAAGTTCGCTGTCTGCTGTGGATGCGGAGTGATTCAAGTAATCTACCAGAATATCGTCAGCTGAGACACCGAGCGAGTTTGCAATCTCAATCAATGCGTCAATTGAAAAACTCATCTTCCCGGTCTCAACCCTGCTGATGAATTCACGGGAGAGATTTGCCCTTTCGGCAAGCTCTTCTTGCGAAAGGCTTTTTTGCCTGCGCAAATAACCAATGCGCTGTCCTAACATTATGTAGTCTATGGTCATAAACAACCTCCTGCCTTTTATGACCTGCATAAGCATTACATTATTAGCTCTGAATTTCACACATAGCAAGTGGATTAGAAAAAATTTTTCTTAGACAACACCACATTCCCACCCCCCAGCTGTAACGTGGTCTTAGCCGATTTTGTGACTTATCGGTCACAAAATTAAGATACATGTGATTTATAGGTCACAGCGAAATCGTCAGTGGATATGTATAATAATGGGGTAGAATAGCGCATGCCAGCTGAAGGCTCTGAATTTCATTTTTCAGAGCAAAATCTGAGATTTTTGAGCTTTAAGAGAACACCACATTTCCACTCTCAGCTGTAACGCTGTCTAAGTCGATTTTGTGAAGCTTACTTTACATTTTTCAGCTTTATGTGAAGTAAACTTCACAGTGAAATCGTCAGTAAATATGGATAATGGTATGGAAAAATGTATGCCAGGTTCAGAAGGAGGGGATGCCAAATGCAGGAAAATAATGGCTCAAATCTCGTTACATCGTATAGCGAAGTACAGTCTAAGACGGTGCGATGGCTGTGGTATCCGTTCATTGCTATCGGCAAGATAACCATCCTGCAAGGTGACCCCGGTGACGGGAAGTCCACCATGATGCTGAACCTGATTGCAGAGATTTCAACTGGCGGAGCCACACCGGACGGAAAGGCTCTGGGTGCTCCAAGGCGTGTGCTTTACCAGTGCTCAGAGGACGGGCTGGAAGATACGATAAAACCAAGGCTGGAAAGCTGCGGGGCAGACTGCCGCAATGTTGGCTTTATTAATGAAGAAACAGGTGGTGCCTTAACTCTCGATGATGAACGCTTACGGCAGGCAATTGTTGAGTACCGGCCGCGCCTTGTGGTGATAGACCCAATCCAGGCATATATTGGCGGCGGCGCAGACCTGCAGGTTGCCGGAAAAGCAAGGAAGTTAATGAGCCGTTTGAAACTGTGGGCAAGCGTATATGAGTGTGCGATTGTCCTGGTCGGACATCTGAATAAAAAAGAGGGCCAGAAAGACCTTTACCGCAGCTTTGGGAGTATTGATGTTGTGGCGGCAGCGAGGAGTGTCCTGCAGGTGGAACGGGATGAGGAGGACCCTTACATCCGCGTTGTCCATCAGATTAAGAACAGCCTCGGCCCGACCGGAGGAACAATCCGGTTTGAAATCAGGCCGGGGAACGGTTTTAAATGGTTGGGCTGTGACCTTACTGGTCAACAGAATGATATGCCGGAAAATACTGAGCCGCCGGTATTCACCACGAAGATGGAAAAAGCGGCATACCTCATCAAGCAGCTACTGGCTGATGGGGATATG
>JAJQCU010000129.1:470-3440 GCA_021202575.1 Lachnospiraceae bacterium | reverse complement strand
GACGGGGTACGGTACTCGTTGTCCCAGGTAAAGAACCTGTGCTCATCACTGACCACTTCCTTCGGCACATTCTCCTTCGAATCCACGGTCAGACCGTCGATATAGGCGCGGGCCTTCTCCAATACACTCTGCAGCTCCATAAAAATATTCTCCTTCTCTCTTTTTATCCTGTAGCCACAGCAGACCGCCATCTGACTGTCCTTTCCTCTGCGGCCACAGGATTATTTTCCTTCTTTTTTTGCGGATCGCCCCGTTACCTCACCCCATAGGGCACCGCGCGAATCCCATATTTGTTAGCCAGGCTTCCGGTCATGGTCACCTCCAGCTCGTTCTCACCCTCGCAAACCAGGCCCCCGACCTCAAAGCGGTGGGTAGGCCAGAAGGATACCCCGGCGTCCTGCCCGTTGACCCTCAGCTCCGCCATATCATACCCGTCAAAGGTGATCATCGGTATTCCCTCCGCCAGATCCTCAGCGGTAACCTCCAGCGTGGCGGTATAGGTTCTGGTGCACTCAAAGGTGTTGCGCCCCACCAGCGTAAATTTCGGCTTGGGCAGCCAGACCCGCTTCGGCGATACGGGCAACGCCTCAAATTCCTCCTCGCTGCAGACAAAGAACAGCCTGCTCTGCCTCGGACGCATATAAAGCCGGATCTGGGCTCCGTCCTCCCCCTGAAGAGTGGCCTGGCGGAAGGCCTCATCCCTCCAGATGTCATATTTGCCAACCTTCCCCGTGACGCCGGACAGGGTCAGCGTGGTCTCGATAATGCGGTTGCCCTCGTTGGTCAGAAACCAGCATTCCACGCCGCCGCGCACAAAATGAGCGCAGCGAAGGGCGGGAGAGGCCGGGAAGCACTGACAGTCGGCCATGGCCTCCGTCACCTTATGCGCGGCCTGCGGAAAAACATTTTCCACATCGTTGAGCACCGCCTGATAGCGCCTGCCCTGGCAGATCAGCTCATGAGTCTCCTCGTCCACCGAACAGTCCTTCCAATAGCTTTCGGGAATATACTGAAAGCCGGTCTGGCTCTCAAACAGGGGAGACACGACCTCCGGGCACAGCGCCCGGTTTTTACACAATACCGCCACCGGCGTATGTAAATCCGCGTCCGTCATCAGGCAGGAAAGACGCCGCATATAGCCGGACCAGCGGTGATAATAGGGCCACCAGATATTATTGGGTCCCACATCCGGCGGACGCTCCTCTTTTCTCTTTCCCTCGATGGAATAATAAAAAGCGTGAGGCACAAACAGATTGACGCCCCGCACCGCCAGCCAGTCCAGATACCACTTCATATCGCTGCCGGAGAACTGCCATGGGTTATTGTCCGCGTTGCAGGCTCCGAAGCATTCGTTGGCGTTGCGCCTGCGCCCCATCAGCCTGGCGGCGTCCGCGCTGCACTTGGCCATGGTGGAATCCATCCCCTTCAGGCCGCCCTTCTCCGGGCTGACCCAGCGCAGCACCAGATCCTGTCCCGGAATATGGAAATACTTAAGTGCCTCAATGTCGTCGCTCTGGTGAGGATGCCCCATCAGGCTTATGCCGTGGGCGGCGCACCAGTCGCTGAGCTTTTTATAATAGACCTCGCCCTCCCGCTGCAAAATCAGCTTCTCATACAGCCGGGTATCGTCATTTTCCCTGCCGAAAAACATCTCTGACAGTCCGGAAAGATTTCCGCCTGCCTCAGTAAAGACCTCAGCGAAATTATGGCTCCAGGCGAACATATCCCTCACATTCCGCCCCATAATGCTGGGCTCGTCCGTAAAGAAAGCCTTGATGGTGGTGCCGAAATATTCCCCCAGCTCCCGGTAATAGGCCTCATGGGTCAGCTCGATGAAACGGTCCACCGCCGCCGGGTTTAATAAATCCGCGGTCAGCGGCGCGTTGGGCTCGCCGTCCTCCTGATCCCAGTGGATGCCCCGCATGGTGCCGCCGGTCTTGCGCGCCACGAGAAAGCGGTCCCCGGCCTGTGTAAGAAACTCGTCCCCCGGCTGCACCTTCCTGGTCAGGGTGATCCCCTCGCTTGCAAGCTCCGGATGCCCCTCCACCACCTGTCCGTTGGCAGAACCGGAGGGGTACATGCCCTCATCGTAGAGCACCACGGTCATGTGCAGCCGCTTTGCCGTCTCCACAGCGGTGCGGATATATCCAAAATATGCCTTCGACAGATACTTAATCCGCTTGGGCAGACCGATCCGCGGATGAAGCACCACGCCCGACACTCCGTGAGCCGCAAAGTCCTCCATCTGGCGGATGATCTCCGGTCCCGACAGATTGCCGTTCAGAAACCAGAACGGAACCGGGGTATATTCATCCCCCGGGCTGTGCAGCGTTTCCAAAAGTTTCATTCTGTAATTTCCTTTCTATATAAACCGGCCGTTGTTATAGTATGGCGGCAAGCTGCGGGCAGAGAGGGTACGCCCGGCTCTGTCCTTTGCGAAGATTATAACATTTCAAAACCACACAGTAAAGCTTGACATTTAAAAAAACAGGATAAATTCCACACTCTTTTTATTTTCTTTTTGGACATTTTTCTCTCTTGCGCAATACATTTCTTCTTTATATAATGAGCATATCCGCGAATCAACCAAAAAGGAACCGCGTTTTTGGACTGATAATAAGGAACGGCCGCGAAATAATATGCCCATCCTGCACTGGCTGATACGCGAAGCACAGCCTCTGAAAGCCTCGCCGTAGTAAAAGACAACGGCCATAATGATTCCCGTGGTTTCGTGGTTTTGGCTGACAGGGTGAAAAAGGAGAAAATAATGAATTACATCGAACAGATCATGTACTATACCGACCCGGACCGGGCCGAGCTGTGGTGGGAGAAACCGGAAAGTGCGCTTCCCGGCACAGGATATCTGGTTTCTCTGAACGGAAATGTCATCGGGGAAACGAATAAAACGCATTTTACGATTGAAGGGCTGGAGAGCGGAAAGGAATATACCGCTGCCGTAGCGGTCCTGAG
>JAJQCU010000129.1:0-394 GCA_021202575.1 Lachnospiraceae bacterium | reverse complement strand
TATCGACGTCACCGCCGCCCCCTATTTTGCTAAAGGCGACGGCCAGGCCATGAACACGGCAGCTCTGCAGAAAGCTTTCGACGACTGTCCCGCGGGCGGCGGGGTTTATTTCCCCGCGGGCACCTATCTCACCGGCGCGCTGCGCCTTCACAGCGATATGGAGCTGTATCTGGAGGAGGGAGCCGTTTTGCAGGGAACCGCCGATCCAGCGGATTATCTGCCCCGCATCAGAAGCCGCTTTGAGGGCACGGAGATGGAGTGCTACCAGAGCCTGTTGAATCTGGGCGAGCTGGATCACAGCAGCGGCCCCAACTGCTCCAACGTCATCATCCACGGCAAGGGCACAATCAAAGGCGGCGGCTTTCCGTTAGCCTGGGCCACCATCCAGTCAGAA
>JAJQCU010000207.1 GCA_021202575.1 Lachnospiraceae bacterium | reverse complement strand
CTGGTGATCAGCTTTATGGCAGCGGTCGTGATCTGCGCGCTGGCCGGGATTGCGTAACGCAAACCTATACGCCGACAGCAGAATTCTCCTCCACATATTGCCGGATGGCTTTTTCGACAGAAGTATTCAAGGTATCTCCATTGCGCATCGCCGTGACGGTTAATTTTTTATGCAATTCCGGGTTGATGCGCACATTGAAGGTGCCTTTATACTCCTTGTCCGGAGTTTTTCCCACCTCTTTGCAGAAATCCAGATAATCATCCACAGCTTTATGAAACTCATTTTCCACATTTCGAACGTCATCACACTCAAAATTAACCAGATCATTGATTCCCTCGATTTTTCCACGAAGTACGATATCCTCCGAATCGAATTCCACTTTTGCGTGATATCCTTTATACTCCAAAATATTAGATTTCATTATAATTCTCCCAAATTTGTCAGATACTCCGCTAATGCCTTAACCGCTCCCGGTTTCATCACATCTCCTGGATGTGGTTTATGTAGCAGGATAATTTTCTGATCCCTTTTTCTGTAAAATTTGATCCTCGAACCGGAGGTTTTTCCCTTATTGAACTCCACAAATCCCATCTGCGAAAGTAACATTCTGGCTTCAGTATATGTATAATCCTTCGGCCGTAATCTTATTCTTTCCTTTGCTTTCTCAAATTGGCTCATCTTGCAAGGCCTTCCTCTCCTTGCAACTATTATATAGTTGCATAATACGATTATCTTTCATAAAAGTCAAATGATTTTTTGCATAAAAATCAGGCAATGTTTTTTTGCATAAAAATCAGGCAGACATTCCTCTCTTTGAGGTACATCCACCCGATTATCATACCATAATTATTTTTCCGCTTGGACGATATGTCGACCCAAATATAAAGTCAGCCAGTCATTTTTTCGCTTCTAAAAAGGACACACGAATCAGATATACCTCCTCAGATTCCAGTTCGCCGCGAATTTGGACAAAGGCAGGCGATAAAGCAGGCTTCCCAGTCCATACTGCACCAGCGACGAAAAAAGAATCAGCCCCACCGTGATCAGAACCGTAACCGGCGCGGAGAAAAACTGTCTGTTTCCAATTCCCTCAAACAATGTCTCCGGCCTCATAATCAGCGGCAGATAGACACACGACAACATCACGGCTGTGGACGCGATGAAAAATTTATAGGCCAGCGTCATATAAAACCCGAATACCGCGCAGCATACACCGTAAATCAGAAAAATATTCCAAAGCTTTACCTTTCCCTCAACATCCGCAAATAAAAGCATCACTGCCGTAAAAACCGATACAAGAATCAGTCCTGCCATGCTGCCGGCCAGATATACCTTCACCTGAAACTCCACCTGCATCCTGCGCCTGAACGGAGAAGCTGCTGCCAGCCCGGCATATCCAAGCGTTGACAAAAGCTGATAGGGAAACAGTGTAAAAGCCATGAAAATAAATAATCCACCAACCGCAGCTCCTGTTGCCATTTCCATGATTCCAACCAGAAAAAACACCCCCATGATGACTAAACTGAATTTAAACTGATAAGATTTTTTCATCAGACGGACCGACAGCTTTAAATCATTGATCATAATACATCTCTCCCATCTTCTTTTTCAATACATAACCATTGACGCCGCACACCGCGAGAACATACATAGCAGCAGCCACCATGTTGACAGCCGGCGCAGCGTACACTGTCAAAAGCAAGAATACAAAAGCAAGAAACATAGCCCCATAGGCACAGAACAATTGAATGGAAAAAATTGTAAAAAACCGGGAAATCATCGTACACAGCAGAATATTTCCAAAGCCATAAAGCACAGCCATCGTGAAGATGTACAATACCAGAATCATACTTTCCGCGCTGATAGAATTTCCCACATCCAATAAGTACAACAGGGCATAGCCTGCTCCATATACCAACGCTGTCCATAGAAATTTCTGAATACAATCCCCAAGCACCGCGTTTTTGACAAGCCTCACGCCCCTGCCGGAGGACTTCACATACTCCAGACTGTTTTCCCGGATTCGATAAAGCCCGTCGAAGTAATCTCCCTTGACCATCACCAGCGGCCAGACCATCAAAAGCCATACCCACCAGAAAATTCCCGGCCATTTTGTAAAATAACAGAGCATACACAGTCCGGCCAGAAACAGGGTGGGAAATAAGATCAGCATGGTCAGCCTGTAGCTTTTCTGCGTATATGCCAGATAACATTTCAATATTTTCACTTTACTCTCCCTCTATTTTGTCTGCGCTCATTCCGTTACGCATTCTTTTTCATCACCGCCACACTGATCTGATACAGGCTGGGGATTTCCCTGGTTACCTCCATCCCCGCCAGCTTTTCCAGATTTTCCGTAAGGCACAGCCCCTCAAAGCTGTATTTATTTTCCTGTATTGTGTAAAGAATGCTTCCCGCTTTCGCCGCGTCCTCCTTCTCTCCCTTCACCAGCACATATTTTGCTTTCAGATCCTCCACAAAGCCTCTTTCCACGATCCGCCCATGGCTCATAATGACAGCGTAATCCGTCACATTTTCCATATCAGAAACATTGTGAGTGGAAAAGAAAACGCTTTTCTCCCCATTGCCGGAAGCCAGATATTCCTGAATCATCTCGCAGAGCCTGTCGCGCATCAAAGGATCCAGAGGGGAGGCCGGTTCATCCATCAACAGCAACTCGGTCTTTCTGGCCAGCACCCCGGCCAGCATCAGCTTGGTCCGGTTTCCATCCGACAACTGAGAAACCTTCTTTTCCTTTCCCTTCTGATCCGTAATATTCAGCTCCCGGCAAAGCCGGTCAAACTGCTCTCTGTCAAAATTCTCAAATAAAAGAGAACTGACCTCTCCCACATCCTGAACCGTCCACTGAGGCAGAAAATATCCGCTGGTACCTGTGTATCCTATCAGCTCCCTGACCGGACAGTCCTTTTTCTCCCTGTCCCGATCATCCCACTTCTCAAAAAAAGTGATTTCCCCTTTATAATCCAGACGAATACCCGCCAGAATGTTCATCAGCGTCGTCTTGCCAGCCCCGTTTTCCCCGATCAGAGCGGTGGCGAAGCCCTTCGGAATCTTTAACTCCTGAATATTCAGGTTAAAACTTTTGAATTTTTTCTCCAGATGAGATGCCCTGATGGCTGTTTTTTCAATTTCCATTGTGAAACTCCCTTCTCCTTCATAAGATCCTTTCAATCGTATTCTTTGTTCATATTCCATATACGCTTTCGCGTCTCCGAAAAATCATTCCTGCTCCTGCAGCATAATCAGTGTGTGAAGCATTGCCTCCAGCTCCTCTTCAGTCATTCCCGCCACCCGGGCTGACTGTATCGCCGCCTGCAGATATTCCTCCACCTTTCTCAAATGCTGCTCCTTCAGCATACCCATATTCTGGTCGTTCACCAGAAAGCCTTTCCCCTGGATGGCCGTAACCAGTCCCTCCGCCTCCAGCTG
>JAJQCU010000349.1 GCA_021202575.1 Lachnospiraceae bacterium | reverse complement strand
TGCTCTTGTTCTTTCGGCTACATCACTGGTCACTTCCTCTGTCCTTTTCGCGACCTCTCTCTCAAAATCTCTCTCATACTTCTCCTGATATTTCTCCTGATATTTATTTTCCCAATAAATCTGCTCAAAGAAATCCCGATCGATTCCAAACTCCATCATGGTCATTACCTCCGTTTCCCTGCTTTCCAGATACTCTTTCAATATGTTATGCTCCCTGCAAATTCTGATTGTCTCCGCAATCGTCTGCCTGGTTCTTCCATGCAATTGATACTGATCTGTGTAAACCTTTCAAAAGTTCACATACTGTCCGATGATATCCTCCTCACCATCCTCACCGGAAGCCACACTTCCGTAAATCATCTTCACCGTCGCTTCAACCGCACATTTCTCACCCCCAAAGAATTCGTCCGTAAGCGAAAGCTCATCCGGTCTTTTCCTCCTGTCCCCGGTATAGATCACATACAGCTCCATCCTGGGCAGACATACCTTTTTACTCCCATACAGGTTGCTTTTATGCTGAGCAAAATATTTCCGCAGTGTTTCCGCGAGATAAAGAAAGCCTCTGACGACCACGTTGACTGACCAGGTGCTCTGCGCCTCTATCAAAATCATCATCCTGTCTCCCACAAGGAACCCCAGGTCATTATACTGCCCATCTACAAGAACATTATCAATTGTAATGTTGACAAGATCCTCCTCCGTGACTGACCCATCCTCCGGATGCATCGCTCTGTAAAGCTGCAGCAGGTACCTTTTATCCTGAAAAAGATGGGTAAAAACACTATCCCGCACAGTACGCTTCACCTGCGGCTCATCTGAACTGCTCCCAACAGCCAAAATCTCTGTTGTTTTCTCTTTAGAAGGCGTAAAAATATCATTTTCTGAGTGCATTTTTACTTGTCTCCTATTTTAACAGAAAGAATTATATTTTTCAACCATTGATTCAAAAACTATATCAACAGTTCGATGGAGAGAGTATATCATCATTATCTGTCGGATGTGGTCGTTATATCGTCACTTTAGTTTTGCAAAAGTTTTTCTCCGGGAATTATGGCAAAATTAACGTGCAAAATTTCCTTTATTTACGGGCTTTTCAGCATTCTTAAGATTTTTCATTTCTGAAAAATGTCCGAAATTTGTCCGAGATGGGAAAGACTCCTGAAAAATATTGCATTTCAGGTTGCGATATGGTATATTAAGCGCACAGAAAAGGGTGTTGCCGATAAACGGTTAAACCCCTTCAGAATGGAATTCAACTTTTCACTTCACGATTCAAAATAAAATTGCGAAAGTATATTGAAATCAAAATCCGCATATGCTATAATGCCTTTAGGCTAAAGAGATAGAATCTTTCGCGTAAACTGCTATAGCAAAAACCCCATTGTTCCAGCTGTGGGGTTTTCTATTCCGTTTTTTGTCTGGTGGCTTAAACCATAGGCTGGTTACCGGCTATTCGTTGTCATCCAACCATTTGCAGATGTAATGGCTAATTACATCTGCCACGATGGCAACAATCAGAGATAGAAGTTCTTTCACGCAAACACCCCCTTTCTGTACCAGTCTAGGGGCGGTAACGGAGCCAGTATATCACATCTGTTCCAAGATTTCCATCATTTTCCTGATCTCAAGGAAATGATTACTTCACTCTGACATTCTGGCCGACATAAATCAGATTCTTGTTGGTGATCTTAGAATTTAAAGCCATAATCGCATCCACGGTGGTATTATAGGCCTTTGCGATTTTTGACAGCGTATCGCCGGATTTCACTGTGTAGTATTCGGCTTCCTTTTCGGCCGTTTCAGAAACAGCCTCTTCAGCGTCCGTTGATCTGATGTCCCCATCATTGCACCAGCCGATGGCAACGCCGTTTTTGCCGAAGCAGTACGGGTTGTGTGTACCTGCCTTGATCCTCATGATGGTCCCGGAGCTGTTCTTGATGATTGCTTTCTCAATGTCGTCTGTGCTGGACGCATAATAGGAAGATACCGTGATCTGCTCCCCTACGCTGTGCGCGGTGGCAACTTCCGCTTCTCCTGTCTCAGACTCTACAACATTTTCGGTCTCCACCGCTACATACAGCTCGTCCAAGTCAACATTCCCGGAGACACCGGCTACGCTGCCCTTGCTGGAATACTGCCAGCCCCACAATTCATGGTCAATGGCCGGGCGGTATGAATCTGACGGGTCCGCACTGATCGGCATTGTGGTGCTCACCGGGTACCTCGCAATCCAGAATGGATAGTCGATCTGGTCCGGGTAAGGCTTGATATAGGTTTTATAAAAATTCAAACCCGTATACATACCAAACTTAAGCCCTGCCGCCGTGATGACCGCGCCATACTCATTGATGATATTGACCAGCAGCTGGCCGAGATCCTTCAAAGTTGAATCTTCCACATCCAGCCAAACCATAGGCTTACGGCTGCCCAGGATTTCCAGCACCTTCTGGGCGTCGCTCTTCGCCTTCTCTACAGTGGTAGCATATGAATAATTATATACGCCCTGCACCGGCACTCCGGCTTCCGTGCAGCCGGCCCAGTTATTTTCAAACTGCTTGTCAGGATTCAAATCCTTCCTGATTACCTTCAGGATCGCGAATGTTACCCCGTCCGCGCTGGCCTTCGCCCAGTCAACTGTCCCCTGATAAGATGATACGTCTACTCCTTTAATTGTGCTCATGTTTCTTCCTCACTTTCTTCATTCACTTCCGGCAGCCCCGCAAGGCTTGTCAATAAAGATACAACTCCCGCCAGCAGTGCGGCAGATATGGTCTGTGCCCAGGTCACCTCGCTGATCAGGGCAGAGGTGCCAATCATTGCCACCGCTGTCTGGCACACCGTCTTAATGGCCCTGACCCCTGCCCTTTCCCACCACTCTTTGCTTTTTAAATAGTTCACAGTCCTCTCCTTTCCATGTTATTACATGAGATTTACCATTGTTACCGCCAAAGTAATCCCGGCGGATACAATCGCTGATACGACGGCCGTCACGGCTGCCGCAATGGCCGTCGTACGGACCTGCTTCCTGGCGGCCTTATATTTCTCAAAGTCCGCCGTTTCAATGGCTTTCAGCCGCTCGTCCTGCTTCTTGATAATGGACATGATCTCATCGTCCGCGATCCGGTTGTTTTCCAGCTCCTGGAGCCGCTTCCCTTCAGCTTCCTGGATACGACAGATGCTCTCCATGTTCTTCGCCAAGGTTTCAATGTTGGCTGTCTGCTTCTGCATATTCAGGGAAATATCCATGATCTGCTCGCTCTGC
Source organism: Lachnospiraceae bacterium (assembly GCA_021202575.1). GTDB lineage: Bacteria > Bacillota > Clostridia > Lachnospirales > Lachnospiraceae > RGIG6307. Next base: position 206 of record JAJQCU010000349.1, on the reverse strand, counting down.
CGCTCCATAATTTTCACCCTCTCATTCAGGCGTTTATCTTCCGCCTGGAGGGTTTCAAATTTCGCGTTCATCAGCTTTTCAAACTCCTCATGCTCCCAGCGGTCCACCGGTGTGTTCATGTATCACTTCCTCCTTTCTGGATGATTTTGGCCAATATAAAAGCCATTCATATACTCCCCGGGCCGGGAAGCATGTGAATAGCTTCT
>JAJQCU010000028.1 GCA_021202575.1 Lachnospiraceae bacterium | reverse complement strand
GAGTAGCAGCGGTCGGCCGGGTCACGCATCATGAAGACCAGCTTTGTGTTGGGCGCGAAATCTTTTCCCACCCATTTGGCACAGTTTTTGTAGCCAAGGCCGGCGTTGATCTCCCCGGCAATCAGCCTATGACGGTTTGCCGCGGCGGGCGCGGCGCCTGAACCTTCTGTTTTTGCAGAAATATCTGAAGTGCAGGACGATAAACCGCGGGAAGCATCGTTGGTTCCACTTTCAGAATGGCGGGCTGCTGAGTCGGTATTGGTATCGTCCCCATGTCCCCGCCTTCCCGTGATCAGGCCTACCTCGCAGGCGTTGTCGGTTTTGCCTAACACGGCCTCCACATAATGGCCGAAATATCTCTGACAGTACCATCTCCGCCCCAGGAACCGCCGCATGAAGGGCACCCGGTAATACATGGGCTCCTTCACGTCCTCGGTGAGGTAGACGTATTTATTCTTTTTAAATAAATCATAAAGAGACGTGGTTCCGCATTTCTGAAATCCAATGCATATAAATGACGGCTCCATAGAATTCCTCCGAATATAAAGTCCTGTCCGAATCAGAGCCCGGAAGAGCAGTGACACAGATCCGGCGGCGAAGACGGCTGCTCCGCGAAACTACGGACCAGCATAACACAGACCGGCAAAACAGATCGGCTCATCAGAACGGATGATCCAGATAAGGCCTGAGCTTCTCCAGAATATCATTGACGCTGTCCTCCACGGAGCGCCCTACGGTTTCCACCACAATTTCCGCCGTCTGAGGCGCCTCATAGAGGCTGCTGATGCCTGTGAAATCCTTGATCTCGCCCCGGCGGGCCTTCCGGTACAGATTTTTGGTATCCCTGCTTTCACATTCCTCAAGGGGCGTATTCACGTATACCTCGATGAAGGAATCCCCGATGATCTGGCGGGCGCTCAGCCGATCCCTGAGGTAGGGGGAGATGAAAGCGGTCAGCACGATCAGGCCGGCGTCGTTCATCAGCTTCGCCACCTGGGCAATGCGGCGGATATTCTCAATCCGGTCGCCCTCGGAAAAGCCCAGATCCCGGTTTAAGCCCAGACGGATATTGTCGCCGTCCAGCACCATGGTGTGCTTATTCATGGAATAAAGCCGCTTTTCCAGGGCGTTGGCCAGGGTGGATTTGCCGGAGCCGGAAAGGCCGGTAAACCAGATGGTCAGAGGCTTCTGCCCCAGGTTCATGGAGCGGGTTTCCCTGGTGATATCAAAATTCTGCCAGAACAGGTCGCCGTAGCCGGCGGTGGTGGTCTTCACGGTGCCGCAGGCGCAGGTCCGGTGGGTGACCTGGTCGATTAAAATCAACTCGCCCATGGTGTGGCTCGCATCGAAGATATCCAGGATGATTTTGTCAGAGACCACCATGCTGCATTCGGCAATTTCGTTTTTGTAAAGCTTGTCCGCCGGAATGTGGCTGCCGGTGTGGATATCGATCTTGTGCTGGATATCCATGACGGTGGCGTTGGTCATTTTGGTGCCCAGCTTTAAAATATAATTGATGCCGGGAATCATCGGAGTCTCATCCATCCACAGCAGGGTACAGGTGAAGTCCTTGCTGATGGGATGTCCCTTGCCCATCACCAGCACACAGCCTCTGGAAATATCGATTTCCCGGTTGAGCTGGAGGGTCACCGGCTGGCCGGAGACGGCCCGGTCCACATGGTCAAAGCCGCACAGAATGTGGATGACGCCGCTCTCAATCTGTCCCTGATAGCCCCGGAAATTCAGGTTGGGGCGGCAGACCCTCTGCACCGGCATGGTAAAGTCCTGGTCGATGGTCTCAGCGATCTCCGCCTGATCCAGATATTCTAAGAGCGAGGGCCCGTGGTACCAGGAAATGCGGGCGGAATTTGTGGTAATATTGTCCCCCACGGTGGCCGATACGGGGATGATGGCCAGGCTGTCCACCGGGAAGGACCTGGTCATCTGCTGAATGGTGTTGGTGATCTCCTTAAAACGCTTATGGTCATAGCGCACCATGTCCATCTTGTTGACCGCGAACACAAAGTCCCGGATGCCCATGAGAGAGCAGATGCGGGTGTGCCGCTTTGTCTGAATCTGCACGCCCTTGGAGGCGTCGATCAGAATCACGGCCAGCTGGGCGAAGGAGGCGGCTACGGCCATATTTCTGGTATATTCCTCATGGCCCGGGGCGTCCGCCACAATGTAGCTGCGCTCCGCGGTCTTAAAATAGCGGTAGGCCACGTCGATGGTGATGCCCTGCTCCCGCTCGCTCATCAGCCCGTCCAGCAGGAGGGAGTAGTCGATCTGCCCGTCCCGGCTGCCCACCTTGCTGTCCAGCTCCAGGGCTTGCTTCTGGTCGGCGTAGAGCTGCTTGGTATCGTAGAGCATGTGGCCGATGAGGGTGCTCTTGCCGTCGTCCACGCTGCCGCAGGTCAGAAATTTTAACAGGTCTTTCATCTAAAAATAGCCCTCCCTTTTGCGGCGCTCCATGCTGCCGGCCGCCTCGTGGTCGATGACCCGGCTGGTTCGCTCGGAATAGACGGCGCCCAGAGTTTCCGCGATGATCTTGTCCAGGGTGTCCGCGTCGGACTCCATGCCGCCGGTCAGCGGATAGCAGCCCAGGGTGCGGAAGCGGATTTTCTTATATTCGATCTCCTCGCCGGGGCGGAGCTTTAAGCGGTCGTCGTCCACCATGATGATATTGCCGTCCCGCTCGATGCAGGGCCTTTCCTTGGCGAAATACAGGGAGACAATGTCAATATTTTCTCTCTGGATATACTGCCAGATGTCGGCCTCGGTCCAGTTGGACAAAGGGAAGACCCGTATGCTTTCACCTTTGTGGATTCTGGTGTTGTACAGCTTCCACATTTCCGGGCGCTGGTTCTTGGGGTCCCAGGCCTGCTCGGTGTTGCGGAAGGAAAAAATGCGCTCCTTGGCCCGGGATTTCTCCTCATCCCGCCGCCCGCCGCCGAAGGCCGCGGTAAAGCCGTATTTTTTCAGAGCCTGTTTCAGGGCCTGTGTTTTCATAATGTCCGTGTAGGCCGCGCCGTGGTCGAAGGGATTGATCCCCTCACGCACGCCCTCCTCGTTGGTGTAGACCAGCATGTCCAGGCCGTACTTTGACGCCATGGCGTCGCGGAATTCTATCATTTCATGGAATTTCCAGGTGGTGTCGATGTGAAGGAAGGGAAATGGGGGATTCTCCGGATAGAAAGCCTTCCGTGCCAGGTGCAGCATCACGGAGCTGTCCTTGCCGATGGAGTAGAGCATCACCGGTTTTTCACATTCGGCGGCGACCTCTCTCATAATGTAGATGGCCTCCGCTTCCAGTGTGCTTAAATGATCCAGGGTGTTCAAGCTGTTCTCCTTTCACAGTGTCCGGGCATTGCCAGGAAGCCGGAGACTGCTGTGTTTTTATTGTAAAAGTGTTGGCAATAGCCAGGCTCGTGCCGTGCTTACACAAGGTACACCCTGCGAGTGTGCACGGATAAGAGT
>JAJQCU010000075.1 GCA_021202575.1 Lachnospiraceae bacterium | reverse complement strand
ACCACCCTCTACGGGGTTGATTTATATGGCAAAAAAAGCCTGGGAGAGCTTCTGCGGCGGCTCAACGACATTCCGGGGTTTTTCTGGATTCGTGTGCTGTACTGTTATCCGGAGGAAATCGATGAGGATCTGATTCGCGCCATGAAGGAATGCGAAAAGGTGGTTCATTATCTTGATCTGCCCATTCAGCACGCGGATGACCGCATCCTGAAGCGCATGGGAAGGCGCACGAACCAGCGGGAGCTGAGGGAGATCATCGCTCGTCTGCGCCGGGAAATCCCGGATATCGCGCTGCGCACCACCCTGATTTCCGGTTTCCCCGGGGAAACCGATGAGGAGCACCAGGAGCTGTACCGCTTTGTCAATGAGATGGAGTTTGACCGCCTGGGCGTATTTTCCTATTCCCGGGAGGAGGGCACCGCGGCCGCCGGTTTTCCGGATCAGATTCCGGAAGATGTCATGGAAATGCGGCGCGGGGAGCTGATGGAGCTGCAGCAGGCGGTTTCCTTTGAGAAATCGCAGGAGTACGTGGGGCGGATCCTCTGGTGTGTGATCGACGGCAGAATGGAAGAGGATGATGTGTATGTTGGACGCACCTGGCGGGATGCGCCGGATGTGGACGGCTATATTTTTATTAAGACAGACGCCGCGCTCATGACCGGCGATTTTGTGCGGGTACGGGTGACGGACGCGGGCGAATATGATCTGACAGGAGAAATTTATCATGAATCTGCCGAATAAGCTGACTACGATACGGATGATCCTGGTGATCCCCTTTGTGATTTTACTGCTGGGAGGGCACAGCGGCTGGGGCTGGTTTGATTTCCTTTTCGGGAGTGTCCTTCCATATATGGACTGGGCCGCACTTGTCATTTTCGTGGCGGCCAGCCTGACAGACCTGCTGGACGGGAGGATTGCCCGAAAGTATCATATGGTTACAAACTTCGGGAAATTTATGGATCCGCTGGCGGACAAGCTTTTGGTGTGCTCCGCCATGATCTGCCTGATAGAGCTTGGACGAATCCCCAGCTGGGTGGTCATCATCATTGTGGCCAGAGAGTTTATCATCAGCGGCTTCCGCCTGATCGCCTCCGACAACGGCATTGTGATCGCGGCCAGCATGTGGGGAAAGTATAAGACCACGTTTCAGATGACCATGATTATCCTGATGATCGCGGATATTGAGCAGCTTTCCCTGATTACGACGGCGGTGATGTGGATCGCGGTTGTGCTGACGATTGTGTCCCTGGTGGATTATATCAGTAAAAGCAGGCAGGTTCTGAGTGATTTTAAATGAGGCGGGATTTGCCGTTATTATCACTCGTTGAGTTATATTATTTTATGTTACTGTTTACCGTTTCGTTTACCGGTTTTGCTCCCGCATTCGCAATCCCGACGCACTATTTTCTCTGTTTTCCGGAACCTGTGAACGGTAACCTTATTACAAATGCAGAAAGATAAAAGTACTCAGTGAAGACCGTTGATTTTCTGAAAAACAAGGTTTCATTGGGTACTTTTGTGCCCGGGAATACAGAAGCTGACTCTTTGATGAGGAATACAAAGAAACTTTGATTTGCAATTTGAGGATAATCGCATCGGCGAAAATACAGTGAAATGAGAAGAAGATTTTTGCAGTAAAAAAATCTGACGGGAACTCTGAAAAAAGTGTTGACAGAATCGAACAAATGTTTTATCCTGAAGCAGAAGAGAACGTTTGTTCGGCATAAGGAGAGCAGGACATGGAGAAAAGTGATAAGCAGAAAGCGCTGGAAGCGGCGTTAGGACAGATTGAGAAGCAGTACGGCAAGGGCGCGGTGATGAAGCTGGGCGACCCCGCGGCGCAGATGAATGTGGAGACGGTGCCGACCGGCGCCCTGAGCCTGGATATCGCGCTGGGCCTCGGAGGCGTACCCAAGGGCCGTATTATAGAGATTTACGGACCGGAGTCCTCCGGCAAGACCACGGTAACCCTGCACATGATCGCGGAGGTACAGAAGAGAGGCGGCATTGCGGGATTTATCGATGCGGAGCACGCCCTGGACCCGACCTATGCCAGAGCCATCGGTGTGGATATTGACAACCTGTACATATCCCAGCCGGACAACGGGGAACAGGCTCTGGAGATCGCGGAGACCATGGTGCGCTCCGGCGCTGTGGATATCATAGTGATTGACTCTGTGGCGGCCCTGGTGCCAAAGGCGGAGATTGACGGCGACATGGGCGACAGCCACATGGGCCTGCAGGCCAGGCTGATGTCCCAGGCGCTCCGCAAGCTGACCGCTGTGGTCAGCAAGACCAACTGTATCGTGGTATTCATCAATCAGCTTCGTGAGAAGATCGGCATTATGTTCGGAAATCCGGAGACCACCACCGGCGGCCGCGCCCTGAAATTTTACGCCTCTGTCCGTCTGGATGTCAGGAGGATCGCGTCCATCAAGCAGAACGGCTCCGACGTGGGCAACCGCACCCGGGTCAAGGTGGTGAAGAATAAGGTGGCGCCGCCTTTCAAGGAAGCGGAGTTTGATATCATGTTCGGGGAGGGGATCTCCACTGTGGGAGATGTGCTTGATCTGGCAGCCGACATCAATGTGATCAATAAATCCGGCGCCTGGTATTCCTATCAGGGCAATAAGATTGGCCAGGGCAGAGAGAATACCAAGATTTATCTCCAGGAAAATCCGCAGGTACTTGCTGAGGTAGACGCCAAAGTCAGGGAATATTACGGTTTGCCCGCCGCTCCGGCGGCTCCGGCAGCCGATGATAAGGACAAAGAGACAAATGAGTCATGATTGTCACGGAAATCAGGGAGTTAAATGCGAAGAACGTGCTTGTCACGGTGGACGGGTACAAAGGGGAGCTACGCCAATATGATCTGGCCGAGGAGAGTGAAATTGCGGCAAAGCAATGGGATGAGCTCTGGAATCAGGTTCTCATCAGGCGAAGCCGCCTGCGGGCCATGAACCTCCTTCAGAAGAAAAACTACACAAAGGCGGAGCTGGAACGGAAGCTCAGAGAAAACTTCTATCCGGAAGAGTTGGTCAGCCAGGCCCTCGAATATGTGATGAAATTCCATTATGTGGACGATCTGAGATACGCGCAGGATTATATCCGGTATCACAGTGAGAACCGCGGCAGACAGCGAATCCGGCATGACCTGCTGGCGAAGGGAATTTCCTCCGAAATCTTTGAACAGGCCTGGGAGGAATTTCAGGAGACCAATGAGGAGTGGAGCGAGAGGGAGCAGATCCTCTCGCTTCTGGAGAAGAGACATTACAATCCTGAGCTGGCGGATGAGAAGGAAAAGGCCAGGACTATAGCTTTTCTTTACAGGAAGGGTTACAGCGCGGATGTTATTTTCGCGGTTCTTTCTCAATTTTCAGAATCGGGCAAATCACCGGAACCCATGAGCAGAAATGTAAAATGGGTGTAGATAAAAAAAGGTGGTTTTTCTCATGAGGCAACTGTTATTGTTGCCTC
>JAJQCU010000197.1 GCA_021202575.1 Lachnospiraceae bacterium | reverse complement strand
GTGTATATAATGTCCTTAAACGGCGGCAGGAAAGCAAATCTGAAAATAAGATCTTTGGAGTCGCCGTCTGTCAAAAACGGAGAGTTTTTTCATGACGAAACAGGAATTTATCAACCATCTGCAGAATTCATTGCGCGGGCAGGTTCCCGAGGGCGTGGTGCGGGAAAATGTCAGCTATTACGGGCAGTATTTTGAGAATCAGCGTGCCCAGGGCATTTCGGAGGAAGCGGTCTGCGAGAGCATCGGCCCGCCGAACCTGATCGCCAGAAGCATTATAGAGGCGGAAAAGCATGAGACAGGTTCCGCCAGAGAGGATGAGGAGGAACTGATCGATGATATCAGATCGAACAGTGGTTCCCGTTTCTCAATACGATACAGGCGCATACCGGGCTGGCTTGGCGTGGCGGCATTGATATTGATCGTGTTTTTTATCTTCTGGCTGGTGTTCAACATGTTCAGAATTTTGATTCCGGTGCTTGTTCCGCTGGTGCTGGTCATATTTGCGTACAGGATGATCAAAAAATTTATCACGGGAGCGTAGCAGCGGTAAGGCTTCCGGAACTTTGAAACAGCGGATCAGGAGGCAAGGGATGAGCATATTACAGGGAACGATAAAATATTTTTCGTTCCTTATAATTTTTTGAAACGGGAGTATAAAATGCTTTTTCAGGGACATACTACCTTTGTAAATCAAATTGATAGGAGGTAGGCAAAATGTCCAACCAGGAAAACTCAAACTACGAGAATCAGCAGAATAAGCAGGAGAATAACTCCAAGAACAGTTCCAAAAATTCTCAGGACAGAAACCAGGAGAAGAACAGTTCTTCCCAGCAGAGCAGCAAAAACTGCAAGTAATTGGGTGTAAAAGGCACAAAAATTATAAAACAGAACAGTTACGAAGGCGGGGCGTCCGAAAGGGCGCCCTTTTTGTGCGGCGTGAAGGTCGGCTGTGAATAGCCACATTTTGTATTCAAATAAAAACATTGACAGATTTTCCGCGGATTTGTATTATTAATAAGATGAAAAAGATGGAACTGATGGCTCCCTGCCACTTTGGCATGGAGTCCGTATTAAAAAAAGAAATTACAGACTTGGGCTACGATGTGACGGAGGTATCTGACGGCAGGGTGACCTTTGAGGGAGACGAGGAGGCTCTGTGCAGGGCCAACATCGGTCTGCGAACGGCGGAGAGGGTGCTTCTGAAGGTCGGAAGTTTTCACGCGGAGACTTTTGAGGAGCTGTTCCAGGGGACGAGGAGTCTGCCATGGGAGGACTATATTCCGGCGGAGGGGCGGTTCTGGGTGACCAAAGCGGCCAGCGTCAAAAGCAAGCTGTTCAGCCCCTCCGATATCCAGTCCATTATGAAAAAAGCCATGGTGGAGCGTCTGAAGGAGGTCTACGGCATCTCCTGGTTCTCAGAGACAGGGGCGGACTATCCGGTGAGGGTTTTCCTGTATAAGGATCAGGTCAGCGTGGCGCTGGACACCACCGGGGAGAGCCTGCATAAGCGAGGCTATCGGAAGTTCGCGGCGAAAGCGCCAATCGCGGAGAATCTGGCGGCGGGGCTGATCGAGCTGACGCCTTGGAGAAGCGACAGGATTCTGGTGGATCCGTTCTGCGGCAGCGGCACCTTCCCCATTGAGGCGGCCCTGATGGCAGCCAATATGGCGCCGGGCATGAACCGGCATTTCCTGGCGGAAAGCTGGCCCAATCTGATTGCGAAGCGCTACTGGAAGGACGCCTTTGAGGAGGCGAAGGAGGAAGCAAACCTGAAGGTGGACACAGATATCCAGGGGTATGACATCGACCCGAAGATGGTGGAGATCGCCAGGGCCAACGCGAAGGCGGCGGGAGTGGACGGGTTGATTCATTTTCAGGTCAGACCGGTCAGCCAGCTCAGCCACAGCAAAAAGTACGGCTTTATCATCACTAACCCGCCCTATGGAGAGCGCCTGGAGGAAAAGGAGGCTCTTCCCGCACTGTACCGCGAGCTGTGGGAGCGCTACCAGAGGCTGGACAGGCTGGAGCCTGTACTTTATTACCTCCCTGGAAGAGGTGGAAAAGATCATGGGGCGGAAGGCGGACAAAAACCGCAAGATTTATAACGGCATGATCAAGACCCGCTTCTATCAGTACATGGGGCCGAAGCCGCCCAGAAGAAGCAGGGAGGAAGCCACGCAGGAAAAGCTGGCGGAGAAAACGGGGAAGTACTGAGATATTTATGGGCTGCGTCGGGAAAAGACCGGGGAGCGGAAGCGGATGGAAGGACGAGAAGGGATAAACAGAATTATTTTCGCAACGGAAAATCCCGGCAAGCTCCGGGAGGTGAAGGCCATTCTGGCCGATCTGGGGCTGGAGGTGCTTTCCTTAAAGGAGGCCGGGCTTACCACCGATGTGGCGGAGACCGGAGATAGCTTTGAGGCCAACGCGATTCTGAAGGCCAGGGCCGTGACGGCGGATGACCATACCATTGTCATGGCGGATGATTCCGGCCTGGAGGTGGACGCGCTGGGCGGGGAGCCGGGAATCTACAGCGCCAGGTATCTGGGGGAGAATACCTCTTACCGGGTCAAAAATCAGACAATCATCGACAGGCTCGCGGGCAAGACTGGGGCGGAGCGAAGCGCCCGCTTTGTCTGCGCAATCGCGGCTCTGCTGCCGGATGGGACGCTTCTGACCTCCCGGGGCACAATCGAGGGGCAGATCGGATATGAGGAGAGGGGTGAGGGAGGCTTCGGCTATGACCCCATTTTCATGGTGCCGGAGCTTGGCCGCTCCACAGCGGAGCTTACTCCACAGGAGAAAAACGCCATCAGCCACCGGGGCAGGGCGCTTACTGAGATGAAAGAGAAACTTCGGGGGATCTTATGAGAGTTTTGATCTGCAGTGACAGTCACGGCAGACATGCCGGTCTGATCGGGGCAATTGAAAAAGAAAAACCGCTGGATATGGTCATTCACTGCGGCGATATAGAAAACGGCGAGCCGCTGATTAAGGAAGCGGCGGGGTGCCATCTGGAGGCTGTGACCGGCAATAACGATTACTTCAGTGAGTTGCCGTCGGAGACAATGTTTGTGCTGGGGGGCAAGAAGGTCTGGCTGACCCACGGGCACAATTATTTTGTGTCTCTGGGTATCGAGCGGCTGAAGGAGGAGGCTGCCAGGAAGAAGGTGGATGTGGTGATGTTCGGACACACCCACAGGCCATTCCTGGAGGAAGAGGACGACATTCTTTTTATTAATCCGGGAAGCATCAGCTATCCCAGACAGGTTCCCCGCAGGTGCAGCTATGTGATGCTCACCGTCGATGACAATGACCGCTGGAAGCTGGAGCAGAAGTTTGTGACCTGAGTTCCCCCCCACATAAGCATCTTAGCCTTGTAAGGGGCGGGCGGGATTGCGCACCCGAGGGGAGTCTTGTACACTGTAAGGCGTCCTGTGAAGGAGAGAAAGTGGCTTAACTAAATAAAACAACAGAAGGAG
>JAJQCU010000242.1 GCA_021202575.1 Lachnospiraceae bacterium | reverse complement strand
CTTCCAGCGATTCCACGCCGCCTTTGGTTTCCCCGTCATACCGGACCTTAACCGCGCCATATGTTGCCAGGTTTTTGCGGAATTCCCCCAGGTTTGTCCCGTCCAGGTTCTTAAGCACCAGAATTGTATTCCTGGCGTCTTCCTGCATATTGTTCTCGAAATCTGACAGCATGGCATTAATTCCATCCTGCAGCGATTTCTCTTTTTTCAGAAGCGGTGTCTCCGACTCATTATATTTCAGCGGGATCAGCGGCACCTTCGCCCAGTTAAAGCCCTGCCCCTTCCCTTTTCCATCAATTGCGGTCACATGGAAGGAGTCAGGGTTTTCATTATTCACAATGTCCGGGATTAGCGTCCCGCCGTCCAGGATAAAATTGTGTACCCCGTCCAGGTCATACACTTCAACCTTCTGTATCAGAACAGTCTCCGTCCCCTCATATCCAAGGACCAGATACAGGCGCACTGCATATTCCAGGGCAGTGTGCTCAGTGTCTTTCCAGAACGGCAGGATCTCATATCCGGGGAAGTGTCGGAAAGTAAATTTCCCGTCCTCATCATAGTACGGATACAGCCACGCGATACCGCTGTTGAGCATGTCCTTCCCCGCGCTTTTTAATGTCCGCATGAACCTTTTATCAAATATTCCTTTTAACAGTTCGATATACTGTTCATTCTTCCCCTCAATCGTGAATGGCTGCCCCAGGAGATAATTGACCTTCTGGTTGACCAGCTTGGCATACTGGTTGTCAATAACAAGGTTATTCGGCAGATTATCCACCACTTGGAGCTTGCCGTCATCCCCGATCATCGTCCGCTTCCTGGCAAGGATATCATGTTCATTGTCGTAATAAAGATGGCCTTTGACCTGCATAAGACGCTGGGGGCTGGTTTTCCATTTCACTATTTCTTTCTCAAGAAATTCTTTATCATGCATCCGGCCGTGCGCACCCTGCAATGTCCAATTTGACACCCGCAGCGCCAGCCGGTCTATAAAATTTCCTGCAAGCAATCCTTCTCACCTCCCCTGTCAGTCAAAACTGAATGCCGGCGGCAGCAGAGCCTTTGACACGCCGTAGCGCATTGCGTCCATGCCATGTGAAAACTCATGGTTTGGCTTGTCTGTAAGCTTCCCGTCCTTGTCCTTCTCATAGCAGTAATTCTCAATTTCCTTCTTGAACTCCGGGCACCTCGGGTATACCACAATCTGGTAATTCTGGATCAGCTGGATCCCGTAATTCACAGAGTCTTTCCCTTTTCTGGACGCTTCTGCCCGTATTCCCTCATCCTGAAGCTCAACAATACTCTTAGGCTCCGCATTATCACAGATAATCCTCTGTCCGCCGTATCCCATTGTCTTGATCTGCCCCGCTATGATCTTATTGGTCACGCCGGTTTTATACCATTCATCAAAGATATAAATTCTCATGGCTGCGTTATCCACCAGCGCACATATAAAAGCATTCGGATCCGTAAAACCAAAGTCCAGGCCAAACGCAGATTTGATACCATTGATCCTTCGGAGCTTGTCAACATCAAAGCTTTCATACACCACATTGGTGTAAATCAGGCCTTCGGCAATGCCCCAGTCGCCTTCACCCTCAATCTTATATCGGCGCGGGTTGCTTTCCTTCATCCGCAGGAACACATTGCGGTCCGCGTCATCCAGCCATTCATTGCACTGCCATGTAGTGGTTTTTGTAAAAATATCCTCATCCGGATCATCAAAAAAACGAGCCTTTAACCAGCTCGTTGCACTCCACGGATTGAATGTTAATGTAATCTGTTTAAAATATCCATCAGGTACTTCACCACGAATGGAAAGATCAAGCTTATTGAAATCATCCTCATTGGTTATCTCATAGGCTTCCTCCACCCAGATAAAACACAGGACACCTCTGTCTACTGAAATGGATGTGAGTTTCAACCCATCGTCCAGGCCACGGAATAAAATCTTTTGTCCTGTCCCCTTCCGCGTGACCTGCATTGGGGAGACAGCCCAAATAAAATTATCATAAACGCCGAGCCGGTACGCCGCCCATTTCAGGTCGCTGAATACAGAGTCCCGCAGCGTATTGGAATAACGCCGGACCCACAGTCCGTTGCTCTCCGGATACTGGATCAGCCGGTATATAATGTTCAGTGCTGTTGTTTTGCGTTTCTTCGCCCCTCTGCTTCCTTTCCAGACGCGGTAGCGCTTCCTGGTATTCCAGAAATCCGCATATCCCTTTCCAACGGTTTCCTGCAATGATATGTTCATCGCCCCACCGCCTACTCTTTCAGGTCATCCACAATCATCACCGGCTCAATGTTAATATTCATATTGTCGTCCGGTTTGAAACCAGCACGGTCAAGGATGTCTTTCGCAGCTGCCAGGCGGACCATCTCTGAATCTGCATTTAATAATTCTGTCTCTGTCCTAAAAGCTTTGGCCGCCATGGATCTGATCGCATTTTTTAACTGTCCATTATATTCCTGCATGAATTCAGCATTCTTTTTCCATGCACAAATTGTCTGCTGGGAGACTTTAATCTGCTCAGCGATCTCTTTTTGTGTAAATTTTCCTGAAACCAGCAGTTCCAGGCATTTTCTTTGTTTCGTTCCAAGCACTCAAAATCCCCCTTTCATTCAGATTTATTCAAGCAAATTTTCCCATCAAAAACCCCAGAAGGCAGGAGAAATCAGGAACCTTCCGGGGTGAAAGAAAAGCACCAGGTGGGATATCTGGTGCCGTTTGTCTAATATTACATTATAGCAATTTTAGCACATAGGGTGTGCAAAGTCAACACCAAATGCAATATGTAGTGTTGTCTCATCAAATTTTGACTCTATATCTTGTCCTCCAAATGAGCCAGTGCGTCACCATGTTTATAGTGCGCTTGTCTGACGCTTATATTCATCTCCTCCGCAACCCGCCTCCAGCTTTGCCCTCGTATATATCGCCAATACAGCACATCCTGCTCTGCCTCACTGTCCAGCCTGCAAATCATTTGATAAGCTTCTCTTCTCTTATCTGCCAGCTCGTCAATCATATCATTGATCTGCTCATCCAAAGTCAGGATCCTGCTCACCATATCGGGCAAAGCGTCTCCGGAGGGGCTGGACACAACACGGTCTTTGGAGTAATCAAAGCCACCCACACCAACAGCACGCTGGCGCAGCTGTTCAAGCTCTTTGATTTTATTGTTGATCTCTGCATCCAGTCGCCGCAGCTCCTGCAGCTGTTCCTTTGCCGTCATAACCCCTCCACAATAATATCTACCCTCTCCACAGTGCCACAGCATATCCGCAGCCAAATCCAATGATAAACATCACAAGGGCAACTATCAGACATAATATTAAAATACGTTTTCCAATAGAATATCTGCTCAATCCTCTTGGATAATTCATGGCCAGTCTCCTTATATCATCAGCCGCGCGATCAACAGGCACAGGAGGAAAATGCACGCCATCAGCAGCCAGAACAGGATTTTCAGGGATATCACCTCGCCCCTCAGCC
>JAJQCU010000049.1 GCA_021202575.1 Lachnospiraceae bacterium | reverse complement strand
GTCCACTTGTAGTACTGGGGGTCGGTGGTGTCCACCTCCCGGTCCCAGTCAAAGCCGAAGCCCAGCATCTGGAGCTGGCTGCGGAACTTCTTGATGTTCTGCTCCGTGACGGCGGCGGGGTGGATCTTGTTCTGGATGGCGTAGTTCTCCGTGGGCAGGCCAAAGGCGTCCCAGCCCATGGTATACAGCACATTATAGCCCTGCATTCTGCGTTTGCGGGCCACGATATCCAGCGCGGTATAGGGCCTGGGATGGCCTACATGAAGCCCCTGTCCTGAAGGGTACGGAAACTCCACCAGCGCGTAATATTTGGGCTTTGTATAATCATTTACCGCGGCGAAGGCCTTCTCATCGTCCCAGATCCTCTGCCACTTGCTCTCTACCTCATGATGATTGTATGGTACTGACATTTTCTCATTCTCCTCCTGAGCACAATTCGTACCTTATTATAATGACTCCCGCAAAATCCGTCAAGCGCAAGTGTGGCGTCCCAACCATTAAAATGACCTCAAAATGTTACTATTCTCAGTCACTTCCTCTACGAGACCCCCTTCGGGTGCCCCACATAAGCAAAAAGATGAACGGCGCTTTTTGCTACGTCAGCCCCTTCACTCCTCCACATTTTTGCGGTAGATGTACCCCAGTCCCTTCATGGTCATCTCGTTGTCCAGCAGGATTTCCTTCCTGCAGTGGGGCACGATAAAGCCCGCCAGGCCTCCGGTGGCCACCACCGGCGTCTGCGTGCCCAGCTCCTCCCAGATCCGGTCGATGAGCCCGTCCAACTCCGCCGCCTGTCCGATCACCATGCCGCTTTTCATGCTGTCCACGGTATTTCTGGCGATCACCTTTCTGGGCGCTTCCAGGCTGATGCGGGGCAGCTGGGAGGTCCCGTTGACCAGCGCCTCCAGGGACACCTTCAGGCCGGGAAGGATGATGCCGCCGATGTAATTTTTCTTTTCATCCAGGACGGTGATGGTGGTGGCGGTCCCCATGTCAATCATCACAAGTGGCGCCCCGTAGTCCATAAGACCCGCCACCGCGTTGACGATCAGGTCGGCGCCCACGGAGGCCGGGTTGTCGATGGCGATATTTAAGCCGGTCTTCACCCCGGGCCCCACAAAAATGGGGGAAATATGCAGCAGCTTTTCCATGGCCGATTTGACCACCATGTTGAGCGGCGGCACCACAGATGCCACAATGCAGCCGGTGATGCTCTTCCTCTCAATCTGATGCAGATTCAAAATCGTGATGAAATCCACCACGTACTCCAGCTCGGTCTTGGAAATGTTGGTGGAAAGCCGCTCCTCAAAGCAGATCCTCTCCCCCTCGATGCAGCCGATCACCAGGTTCGTATTCCCAATATCTACCGCTAAAATCATAATGGCGATCCACCCTCCCTCTGGAACTGACTGGGCGTCATGTGATAAATCTTTTTGAATAAACGGTTAAAATGCTCCACATTCTCATAGCCCACGCTGGCCGCGATGCTCTCCACGGTCTGGCCGGACTCCTTTAACATGATCCTCGCCTTCTTCATCCGCGCCCGGCGCACCGCCTCCTGGAAGGTCATACCGCTCTTGACCTTGATATACTTGGACAGGTAGGGCTTAGTCAGGTGGAACTGCTCCACCAGCACATCCAGAGTCACGTCCTGATAATGCTGCTGGATGTAATTCATGATCTCCACGATTCTCTCTTCCCGGCCCTCGGTGATGTTGGCGTCCTCTAAAAGCTTATTGGCGGCCACCACCAGCGCCTCGATACTGGCGGAAATAATATCCTCGTTGATACCCACGCCCCAGAAGAACTTGCCGTTGCATAGCACCGCCACAAAGGCCGCCGCCCGGGAGGAGGAGCCTCTGGAAACCGCGTGCTCCTCGTAGCTGGAGAGCTCATAGCTGATGCCAAAATACGCCTTGATGGCATTGCTGACCGCGTCCAGGCGGCCGTTGCCCATGGTGTCCATGACGCGGGTTTCCTTCTCCTGGCTGATGGTTACCTTGGCGCCGATGCCGTCCACCTGGCTGAAATGCACCTCCGGGATGTCGAAAATCGGCTTGTGGGTGATATAGGTATCCTCAAAAATCTGATAAATATCTCCGGGCGACATCTCCTGATGTCTTTTGTCGGAAACGCCCTTGATCAGATACCCTACCTCCTCCCTCATGGCATCGGGAAGAGAAATCCCGTAATTCTGCTTCAGGACAAAGGCCACGCCGCCCTTGCCGGACTGGCTGTTGATGCGGATCACGTCGGACTCGTACTCCCGGCCCACATCCGTGGGGTCGATGGGCAGATAGGGCACCGTCCAGCGCTTGCCGCTCTTTCCCTCCTCCCACCACTTCATGCCCTTGCTGATGGCGTCCTGATGGGAACCGGAGAAGGCGGTGAACACCAGGTCTCCGGCGTAGGGGCTGCGCTCGCTGACCCGCATGCCCGTCAGCTGCTCATATTTATTTCGTATTTTACTGATATCAGAAAAATCCAGGCCGCTCTCCACGCCGTGGGTCACCATGTTCATGGCAAGGGTCACAATATCCACGTTGCCTGTGCGCTCCCCGTTTCCGAACAGGGTGCCCTCCACCCGCTCCGCGCCGGCCAGCACGCCGAACTCCGCGTCGGAGATTCCGCAGCCGCGGTCATTGTGGGGATGGACGCTCAGGACCACGGAATCCCTGTATTTCAGATGCTTGTGAATGTACTCGATCTGGCTGGCGAACACATGGGGCATGGCGATCTGTACGGTGGTCGGGATGTTGATAATCACCTTCCAGTCCGGGGTGGGCTGCCATACATCCAGCACCGCGTTGCAGACCTCCAGGGCGTAATCCACCTCCGTGCCCGGAAAGCTCTCGGGACTGTACTCAAAGTTGAAATTTCCCTCTGTCTCATCCGCCAGCTCCTTCAACAGCTTCGCGCCGTCCACCGCGATCTTAAGAATCTCTTCCTTGCTCATATGAAAGACCTGCTCGCGCTGAGCCACTGACGTCGAATTATACAGATGCACCCCGGCCCTCGGCGCGCCCTTCACCGCGTCAAAGGTCTTGCGGATAATATGCTCCCTGGCCTGGGTCAGCACATTGATGGTTACATCCTCCGGGATCATATTATTCTCAATCAGCGCCCTGACAAACTGATATTCCGTGTCCGAGGCCGCCGGGAAGCCCACCTCAATCTCCTTGAAGCCCACTTCCACCAGCATCTTGAAAAATTCCAGCTTTTCCTATAAGCCCATGGGCTCCACCAGCGCCTGATTGCCGTCCCGCAGATCCACGCTGCACCAGATCGGGGCCTTCTCTATGGTATCCTTGCGCACCCAGTCATATGTCACCTCCGGGGGCATGAAATAAGATCTTCCGTATTTCTCCTTTACGTTCATTTTATCTTCCTTCCTTATTTCTCTTAAAACGCCTGTTCCCTCTTCGCGGACAGTGCCATGAATACCGCGCGGCTTCTCTGCGCTGCCATGCGCCAATCCATATGCGGCGTTTTTTCACAATGGCTATCCTAGCAC
>JAJQCU010000418.1 GCA_021202575.1 Lachnospiraceae bacterium | reverse complement strand
CTTTCATAATCTTTAATATCTGGATTTAACTTTTTAACTTGACATCTAAAGTTAAAAAAGTTAAAATTCAAAACAGAATCTCAACGATGGAGCCATAACTATTATGAAAGAAAATGATCCCGAATATTTAAAAGAACTGATCTCTCAGCTTCCTGCCGGCAATATCACATATAAAATGATTAACGGCAAACAATATCCTTACCTTCAGTGGAGAGATCAAAATACCGGCAGACAGAGAAGTCGGGTCATAAAGCAGGATGAACTGGAAGAACTTTCGCAGAAAATTTCTCTGCGTAAAGAGTATGAAAAAAAATACGTTGCTGTTAATAAGAATTTCTCCTCATCCGTCAATACACAGGCCTTTTTTTCATCCGTCCTTCTCGGCAGGGATCTTTATGAGTTCGCGGCTCCGACTACCCATTTAAAAAAGCGTGAATGTTACTCTGAACTTCATGGCTTTGTCTATGGAAACAGCATGGATCGGGTGTTTATTCTGTTCGGCCTGCGCCGTACCGGTAAAACGACCCTGATCCGCCAGCTTCTGGCCGAAATGGATGCTGAAATGCTTGCTAAAGCTGCTTTCCTGCAGGTAAACGCTTCTATGAATCTGGAGCAGATTAATCTGGATTTAAAGCGTTTATCGGATCTCGGCTACCGCTTTCTCTTCATTGATGAAGTAACGTTAATAGATGATTTTATAGAGTGTGCAGCACTTTTTTCAGATGTTTATGCAACAAGGGGAATTAAAATTGTTCTGTCCGGTACCGATTCTCTCGGTTTTATATTTTCAGAAGACCGCGAATTGTATGACCGCTGCTTCATGCTTCACACAACCTTTGTTCCATACAGAGAATTCGAGGGTGTTCTTGGAATTCATGGAATTGATGAATACATCCGCTATGGCGGCACGATGAGTCTGGGCGGTGTGGATTATAATCGTTCGCGGCCAACCTTCGCCACAAAAGAGAGTACAGATGAATATGTCGATATTGCCATCGCCCACAATATCCAGCACTCCCTGAAAAATTACCAGCATGGCGGCCATTTTCGCCATTTATATGAGCTCTATGAAGCGGAGGAATTAACCAGCGCCGTCAACCGTGTTGTCGAAGACATTAATCATCAGTTTACACTTGAGGTTCTGACAAGAGACTTTCAGTCTTCCGACCTGTCTCTTTCCGCCAAAAATCTGCTCCGCGACAGGGAAGCGTCAAACGATATTCTTTATCAGGTCAACAGAGAAGAGGTCACAGAACAGCTCCGACAGATGCTGGAAATCAAAAACAAACCTGAACTGCGCGTGCCCATAACCGATGCTCATCGCCGGGAATTAAAAGAATACCTTGATCTTTTAGATCTGACAATAGATCTGGATATCGTTTATTTCCCGGATCTGAATAAGAAAGGCAAACACACCGCCATCTCACAGCCCGGGCTGCGCTATGCCCAGGCGGAGGCCCTGATTAAAGTTCTTATGAATGATAACGTATTCCGGAATTTATCGCTGCAGGAAAGAACCGCGGTAACGCAGCGCATTATGAGCGACATTAAGGGCAGAATGCTGGAAGACATTGTTCTCCTGGAAACCAAAATCGCCCGCCCTGACTGTGAGGTTTTTAAACTCGTCTTTGCTGTCGGCGAGTTTGATATGGTCATATTTGACCCGAATTCCGCATCCTGTCAAATTTTTGAAATCAAGCACAGTACAGAAATGGCTTCTCAGCAGACACGTCATCTGCTGGATAACTCTAAATGCAGGGATACAGAACACCGCTATGGCTCAATCACCGGGAAATATGTCCTATACCGGGGAGAGACACAAAAAGTCGGAGAAATTCAATATCAAAATGTCGAGGAATATCTGAAAGCATTATAAAAACCGGGAGCAGCCATAGCCATCAACGCCGCGGCTGCTCCTAAGCACCGGTAACGCTTTCGTTCCCCATCATATATTGCTCCACCGTCTCCATAATCCACCGCAGATTGTCCAGATCCCGCAGCGCGTCCCCTGTCTCCAGCGAGTGATTGCCTCCCTCAACCAGATAGTAAGGATAAGCCGTTTCTCCACATTCCCGGAAAAAGCTTTCATCATCAAGCCAGGGATCTGCCGTTCCGTGAAAGAGAATTCCGTCGTCCTTCATGACCTCAAATGACTGCTCAACCGGCGTGAAAAAGATATTTCGTGTCCGAAGACCGCGTTTCTTAGCATAAGCCGCCGCCACCGCTGTGCCAACGCTTTTGGAGATAAACAAAAGGCTGTCGTATTCCTCAAAGTTTACGTCCTTTAAGATTTCCTCACTCTGCCCAAGCGCACTTTCAAACGCCTCGTACATTTTGGCACGGTCTCCTTTTATTCCCGGCTGAAAGCCGCCGTACGGCACATCCCTGATTTCATATCCGTGCTGCATGGCAAGCCTTTTACTGAAATATAAGAGGGGCTTATCCACATGATAGCCTATTCCCGGAAATATAACTGCGATTTTTCTGCTCATTTGTCTGGACCTCCTTCTTTTCTCTTTTCCTTGAATATTTTTTCTTTCGCTTCGCATTTCTCACGCGCGGCTTTTTCATACTATACCCATAACAGTAAGCACTGTAATTAGTATAGTACCCTCTTCAGATTTCATCACAAGCGCAATTTCCTTATCATCATAATCTCTTTTCGCATCGTCCCATCCTTCATACGAATCGCATCCGGACGTTCTCCGTACTGCACGAAACCCATCTTCTCATACAGTCTTCGTCCCCGCTCGTTTCCCTCAATATATTCCAGTTCGATCTGGCTCACCTGCCTGCGCTCCGCAATTTGAAGCATCTCCTCAAACATTGCCGTGCCGATCCCAAGACCCCAGTATTTTTGAAGAATACCTATCATTACCTCTGCCCGATGCTTCGTTTTGATTTTATTGTAAAACACAATCTGGCAGTTCCCCGCGATTTCGCCACCTATCTCGCAGACAATCATGAGCTGGTCCTCGGACCGGTTAATGCTATCCAGATATGCGGCTTCCTGCGTAGGTGTCTGCGTACATTCCTCCGGATAACGGATGACAAACTCTGTCTCCGCCGCACAAATTCTCAAGTAATCCATCATTGCTGACGCCTCCGCAAGTGCCGCAGATGGAGTACGAAAAAGTGCTGATTGGCCGTTTTTCAGGCATACCTTTTTTGACTCATAATTCATGAAAATATTCCTCCTTCTCCAAAAATGTAAGAAGTCCTAAAAGTTCTTCAACGTTAACGACGATGTTTTCAGAGGCCGCGATTCGCGAACTGGCCAGTGCAAGATGGGCATATTGTTTTGCGACAGTTTTTTACATAGAAAAAAGAACTGGCAAAGCGACAATACGAAGCCAGTTGCTTCAATACCACGCTGTATACGCATACCAGTTTCCTTCTATTTGCCATGTTGTCCCCTTGTTGTCCCCTGTGCCGCCCCAGCGCCATTTGGTACCATCCGCAATCAGATTCGCGCCTACCTCATCGGCGCCAGGGCAGCCATCTATGGAATAATACAGGC
>JAJQCU010000169.1:2938-3525 GCA_021202575.1 Lachnospiraceae bacterium | reverse complement strand
TAAGCATCAACCCCAAAAGCAGCGCCCCCACTACAGCAGACATCTTATTCATCTTTTTCATAATTTTTTAGCTCGCCTCTTAAACTCAACTATCCCGTTTTGTTCTGTTTTTATCATAACTGTTTACTCCTCTCCGGAATTCTGCCGTTTCGTTCCCACAATATCTGCCCCTCCTAACGCGCTTTTCAGCAGAAGCTGACTCCAATTATCATTTTACACCAAAATATGCCCTGTTTATTATCTACAGTTTACTCCCGGATTCGCCAATTTACAACACTTTGTTTTAATGTTCGGGAAACACTTTCAATGAAGCGTTTCTGCGAAATTCCAGCGGCAATATTCGTTGGTCCGACGGCAATATTCCAGGTTTATAAAAATAAAAGAGGCTGACGTTCCTTCAGCCCGTCAGCCTCACCTGTTTTTACATCATTTTATTTGCAATCCCAATTTACAGAATTCAACGTTAAGAACTGTCACGAAATAACCTGCGCATCCTGCACCGCCTGATACACGAATCACAGGCCATAAAAGCCTCGCCGCAGCCCGGTTCAAACAATCAACCGATTTTACCGGTCACACCTCACAGC
>JAJQCU010000169.1:0-2928 GCA_021202575.1 Lachnospiraceae bacterium | reverse complement strand
CCATGCGGGCGCAGACAAACAGCGGCGTGAACATATCGTGAGGAATGCCCAGCATATTGTAAGCGTATCCGCTGTAATAGTCCACGTTGTTGGAAATAGGAGTGTTTTTCACCTCAATCATGGTCTTCTGGGCCACCTTCTCAAATTTCTCATAGAAAGCACACTCCTCATCCCGTCCCTTTTCATGAGCCACCATCCGGCAGTAATCCCGCAAAATCTCCGCTCTCGGGTCACTGATGGTATAAACCGCGTGGCCGAAGCCGTACACCAGCCCCTTATTGTCGTAGAACCTTCTGTCCAGAATTTTCAGCACAACCTCCCGCATCTGCGCCTCTGTGGCATTGTTTCCGATCTCGGAAATCACCGCCTCCATCATCTCGCAGGCCCGCACATTGGCGCCGCCGTGGCGCGGTCCCTTCAGGGAACCGATGGAGCCGCTGACCGCGGAATAAATATCCGTGTCCGTGGAGGAAATCACCACGTTGGTGAAGGTGGAGTTATTGCCGCCGCCGTGGTCCGCGTGGAGCACAAGCATGGTATCTAAAAGCCTGGCCTCGTTCTCCGTGAAGGAGCCGTCCGCCCGCATCATATACAGAATATTCTCCGCGACGGAATACTCCGCTTTCGGATAATGTATCACCAGGCTTCCCCGGTCAAAATAATGCACCTTGCTCTGATAGGCATAGCAGGAAATGCTGGGAAGCTTCGCCAGAATATTCAGCCCCTTCAGCAGAGTCTGGTAAGGGTCCGTATCGTCCGGAGCCATATCATAATTGTACAGGGCCAGCACCGCGGACTGGAGCTTATTCATCAGATTCTGCCCCGGGGAGCGCAGCAGGCTCATCTCCAGGAACTCATCCGGCAGATTATAATAGGAAGCCAGACATTCCCTGAAAATCCGAAGCTCGTTTTTATTCGGCAGATATCCAAAAAGGAGCAGATAGGAGGCCTCCTCAAAGCTGTCCGTCTTATCCTCACCCTCCTGCACAAAATCCTTGATGCTGATGCCCCGGTAAATCAGGTCGCCGGGCACATTGACCTTATGGCCCTCCTCGTCCTTCTTATAGCCCACCACGTTGGATACCCGGGTCAAGCCTACCGGAACGCCGGTGCCGTCCTCGTTTCTAAGGCCCTTCTTGATTCCTTTTTCTTTAAAAAGCTGATTGGGGATATTTGTATAATTCAGCGACTTGCCGTAGGCCTGCGCCAGATTGACGCGCATATTGCCGCGATTCTGTATTTCCTCCCGCATCCGCAGGCTCACATTGCCCGGTGCGTAATAACCGTTTGGTGTCATGATTTAAGCCTCCCTTCCATCTTTTTTTGCACACCAGACTATTATAACTGACTTTTTTCAAAAAAACAATAGTATTTTGTATGTTGGTATACAATGTTTACGGGATATAATGATACAATTTTATTCAACCTGTCACTGGACGAACTGTGAAAATTAATATATAATGAGCGTAGCTGTGAGCCTCGTCAGCTGTGACCGAAGGTCACGAACTGACAACACGGCGGCTCAACGATTAAAACGACACAACTGGAGGATCTGTTTTATGGTAAAATTATATGACAGCGGCGTCTATCTTCTGAACGGCAAAGAAATCATTCCGGAGGGCGAGGCGGCCGACCGCGGTATCCGGTCCGACAAGGCCAGGGCAAAGGAGGGCACCATCGCCTGGTCCATCTTAAAAGCGCACAATACCTCCTCCGATATGGAAAATCTGCGCATCCGCTTTGATTCCATGGCCTCCCACGATATTACATACGTGGGGATTATCCAGACCGCCAAGGCCTCCGGCATGGAGTCCTTTCCCCTTCCCTACGTCCTGACCAACTGCCACAACACCCTCTGCGCGGTGGGAGGCACCATCAACGAGGACGATCACCTTTTCGGTCTTTCCGCCTGCAAAAAATACGGCGGCATCTTTGTCCCGCCCCATATCGCGGTTATTCACCAGTATATGCGTGAAATGATGGCCGGCTGCGGCCGCATGATTCTGGGCTCTGACAGCCACACCCGCTACGGCGCGCTGGGTACCATGGCCGTGGGCGAGGGCGGCGGCGAGCTGGTAAAGCAGCTTTTAAGAGATACCTATGACGTCAAATATCCCGGCGTCATCGCCATCTATCTGGACGGCGCCCCCCAGAAGGGCGTGGGTCCCCAGGATATCGCTCTGGCCATCATCGGCGCTGTCTTCAAAAACGGCTATGTAAAAAATAAGGTGATGGAGTTTGTCGGACCCGGCATCGCCTCCATGACCACCGACTATCGCAACGGCGTGGATGTAATGACCACAGAGACCACCTGCCTGACCAGCGTCTGGTGCACCGACGAGGACACCAGGGATTATCTGGCAAATCACGGCAGAGCCGACGCCTATCAAAAGCTTTCCCCCGCGGACGTCGCCTATTACGACGGCTGCGTGTATGTGGATTTGTCTACCGTCAAGCCCATGATCGCCCTGCCCTTCCATCCCAGCAACGTGTTTGAGATCGAGGAGCTGACCGGCTCTAAGCTGTCCGACGTGCTGGCGGATGTAGAGAAAGAGGCAAAGAGGATTTCCGGCAGAGACTATCATCTGACCGACAAGATTGTGGACGGGAAGCTGACGGTACAGCAGGGCTTTATCGGCGGCTGCTCCGGCGGCACCTACACCAACGTGATGGAGGCGGCCCACATTCTGGAGGGCGCTTCCTGCGGCAACGGCATCTTCCAGCTCTCCGTTTATCCCTCCAGCCAGCCCGTATTCATGGATCTGGTCAAAAAGGGCGCGGCCAGCAGCCTGATGGCCGCGGGCGCCATTTTGCGCACCGCCTTCTGCGGCCCCTGCTTCGGCGCCGGCGACACTCCGGCCAACGACTGCCTTTCCATTCGTCACTCCACCCGGAACTTCCCCAACCGGGAGGGCTCCAAGCCCGGCA
>JAJQCU010000220.1 GCA_021202575.1 Lachnospiraceae bacterium | reverse complement strand
TATATATATCTCCTACATCCTGCTTATGTCCATCCTCTGGGTCTGCCTGGAGTCGCCGGATCTGGCGATCACAGAGGCCGCCGTAGGTGCGGGCGTCACCAGCATCCTGTTCTTTGTGACGCTCAAGCGTATCAACGCCCTGGGGAAAGACTCAGATCGGAAGGAAGAGAAGGAGGATGGCCATGATTGATCTGGATAAGGAAAAGGCCGCCCGCCCTTCTATAAAGGAGCGGTTTCACACCTGGATGGAGGGAGAACAGGATCTGTATATCGGCGAGCTGGAGATGAGGCCGCCAAAGAACGCGCCGGGGTGTGGGCGCTCGGATATACCGGAAAGTGAAACGGGAAAGGCAGGGAAAGCTTCCAAAAGAGGTGAGGGGGATGTATTACAGGACATTCGCTTCAGAAATTCCCGCGGGAATCTGGGAGAAATATCTTTCACGGATGAAAAGGAAAGTGGAAGGCTGAGAAGTCAGATCCCGGAAACGCTCATCAATATGGTGGAAAGCACTGACCGCCTGACGCCCGCGGGCCGAAGGCCCCTAAAAATTGCATTTGACAGGGCCTATCCTGTGCTGGCGACAGTGATGTGCATCGCTATCGTCGTTCTGCTCCTGGTGACGGTGTCCTGGATGCCTCCTTTTGGCAGCGCCGATAATCCAACCTCCAATGAGGTGGCGCAGCGTTACATCGAGCAGGGGCTGACCGAGACCGGCGCGGTCAATATCGTGTCAGGCATGATTCTGGATTATCGTGCCTTCGATACCCTGGGGGAGAGCAATGTCCTTTTTATCGCCACTATCGCGGTCATGATCCTGATGCGGGTGGACAGTAAGGAGGAGAAGGAAAAGCTTTCCAGGGAGGAAGAAATTTACACGGACGAAAAAACGCTGGAGCCGAAAAACGATGTGATTATCAAAACCGTGGCGTTTCTTCTGGTTCCCATGCTGTTCATTTTTGGAATCTATATTATTCTGTGCGGCCATCTGGGACCCGGCGGCGGCTTCTCCGGAGGCGCGGTCATCGGCGCCAGCCTGATTCTGTATGCCAACGCCTTTGGCTTTCAGCGGATGGGAAAGCTGTTTACAGCGAAAACCTATAAGGTGATCAGCTTCTGCGCTCTGGGTTTTTACGCGCTGGCGAAGAGCTATTCCTTTTTTACGGGAGCGAATGAGCTGGAAAGCATCATCTCCACAGGGGTGCCGGGACGGATATTGAGCGCCGGCCTGATTTTGCCCTTAAATATCTGCGTAGGCCTGGTGGTAGCCTGCACCATGTATTCGTTTTACGTGCTGTTCCGGAAAGGAGGCTATTAAGATGGGCCCGAATTTTGCGGAAAATTATATGGCGGCGGTGGCTATGGTGCTGTTCGGCATCGGCTTTTTCAACCTGTTGCTGCAGAAAAATCTGATCAAAAAAATCATCGGCCTGAATATTATGGATACCGCCGTCTACCTGTTCCTGGCCAGCATGGGCTACATAGAGGGCAGGAGCGCTCCCATTGTGACGGACGGCGTGACGGATGTGGAGGCTTATATCAATCCCATTCCGGCGGGCCTGGTGCTGACGGGCATTGTGGTGAGCGTGTCTGTTTCGGCGCTGATGCTGTCGCTGACGATCCGGTTATACCGAAGATACCACACGCTGAATCTGGATGAGATCTCCGAGATCATCAAGGAAGAGGAGGAGAATAAATGACATTGAATCAGTTTTTGCAGAATCTTCCCTTCTTCAGCATCATGATCGCCCTGATTTCGGGGGTGGTGTGCAGTGTGCTGCCGGGGAGGGCGGCGAAGCGGGTGAACGCCGGGGTGATTGTGACCGTGGCGGCGCTGTCCGCCGTCACGTTGGTTTACACTCTGCGGACGGGGACTTATTTTGTGTATACCATGGGACATTTTCCGGCGCCCTGGGGAAATGAGATCCGGGCCGGGGTGCTGGAGGCGCTGACAGCACTGATGTTCTGCATCGTCATGCTGCTGTCTTTAATGGGCGGCTATCACAAGCTGGACGAGGAAGTGGAGCAAAGTAAGGTCAACTATTATTACGTGCTTGTCAATCTGCTGCTGACCTCGCTTCTGGCTCTGATTTACACGAACGATTTATTTACCGCTTATGTGTTTGTGGAAATCAACACCATCGCGGCCTGCGGCCTGATCATGATCCGCCAGATCGGGCGGACCATTGAGGCGGCGGTGCGGTATATGATCATGAATCTGCTGGGCTCCGGCCTTCTGCTGCTGGGGATCTGTATGATGTACGGGATCACGGGGCATCTGCTGATGAGCAATATTCAGGAATCGGTGGCGCAGCTGGCGGCAAGCGGGGAGTACCATGTGCCGCTGCTGGTCTCCATCGCCCTGATGTGCGTGGGCCTGGCCATCAAGAGCGCCCTGTTTCCCTTCCATACCTGGCTGCCGGACGCATATGGCTATTCCACCATTTCCAGCGCGGCCATTCTGTCGAGCCTGGTCAGTAAGGGCTATATTTTCCTGCTGATTAAGATTATTTACCGGGTGGTTGGTTACGAGGTATTTCAGGAGACCCATATTGTCAATGTGTTCTTTGTGTTCGGCCTGGCGGGCATGATTTTCGGCTCCCTGAACGCGATCCGGGAGAATGATGTGCGCAGAATGATCGCCTTTTCGTCCATCGCGCAGATCGGCTATATTTACATGGGCATCGGCCTGGGCAGCGAGGCGGGAATGATCGCGGCTCTATTCCACATTTTCAGCCATTCCGCCAGCAAGGCGCTGGTGTTTATCTCCACCATCGGAATGACGGACATGTCAGGCTACAGCCGGAAATTTATCAGGCTCACCGGCGCGGCTTACCGGAACGTAATCGCCGGTATCGGTTTTACCGTGGCCTCCCTGTCCATGGTGGGTGTGCCGCTGTTTGCCGGGTTTATCAGCAAGCTTCTGTTTGCTCAGGCCGGTGTTTCCAATAGCGAGGGGAAGCTTCTGCCTACCATGATTGTGCTGGCGGTGAGCACGATCCTGAACGCTATTTATTATCTGAAGACAGTGATCCGGATCTATGTGCCGTCGGGGATAAAGGACGAGCCCCGCACGGTCTGGGGCGCCAACAGGTGCTACACGGCCGCGATTATCGGCTTTGTCGTATTGAATTTTACCCTGGGAATTTTCTCACAGCCTTTTGTGGACATGATCACGGAAGGGCTCTCGATGTTTGCGTAAGAGGAGGAGGGGAAGATGAATTTGTTTTGTTTGCTGGCGCCAATCCTGGTGCCTGTGGCGGCCGGGATACTCATTTTGTGCCTGGGAAAAAAGTCAGATTTAAAAACGCTGTGCGGAATCAGTGTGGATGTGCTGCTTCTTTGTCTGGTGTTTATGGTTGGGAACGCGCTGCGCATGAACAGCGAGACGGAGTACGTTCTGTTTTCCTTTGCGGAAGAGCTGCAGTTGGTGTTAAAGCTGGACGTGGTGGGGAAGCTTTTTTCCTGCCTGATGGCGCTCATCTGGGTATTGGTGGCTCTTTACTCCGGGGAATACATGAAGGAGGAA
>JAJQCU010000119.1 GCA_021202575.1 Lachnospiraceae bacterium | reverse complement strand
CCACATGAACTCTGGTGATCTCTGCGGACCCGTCCTCGCATTGAAGCTTCTCCACCCGCAGCCCTTCCGGCACGGCATTGTCATTCTGTAAGCGCTCCCCCGCCTCCAGTGCTAAATCCGTGCGGGCCTCGGTGCTCAATATCCCATTTTTCGTTTTTGCCCTGTCCATATCTTCCATCCCTCCGGCGCCTGTAAACACTGGCTTTTCGTTTCATGTCTTCCCTGTTATTTACAACTGTATTAACTCTGCAAAACAGATATTTCCCGCGAACCTTTTTTCAAAATTCCGCACAGCTATGAACACGGATTCCCCGCTCACATATTTTTCTCTTTTTTCACAGTTTTATGCGAAAATCTATTGACAAATGAAAACAGAAAATTTACAATATCCAAAGTGTGTTCGCCGCATTCCGTGTCTGATGCCGCGGATACGAAGGAAAGAATCGAAAGTATATATGGGAGGTGTACATCTTGGCAAATATCAAATCTGCAAAGAAGCGTATCTTAGTCAATAATAAAAAGCATGAGCGCAATAAAGCCATCAAGTCCCGCGTCAAGACCGAGACCAAGAAGGTTTATGCCGCTGTGGAAGCCGGCGATAAGGCCGCTGCCACTGAGGCGCTGGCTGTTGCCACTTCTGTGATTGAGAAGGCTGCCAGCAAGGGTGTTTATCACAAGAATACCGCTGCTCACAAAGTAAGCGCCATCGCAAAAGCTGTCAATACAATCGCTTAAACCTGACGCCTGAGAAGGATCGGGCGGCATGTCCGTACAAGTGCCACAACCCTCATGGCCTGTGCGGGCCTGAAAACAGCCCACAGACAGAATCGTAATTCACGGGTTCCCCTTTCGGAGAACCCTTTTTTTTGCCCAAAATCAGCCTGTCAGCTTTCCTCCGCGCTTTGCGCAGGTCACACCATCAGCCGCCGCCTCACGGGATACCGGCGACATCCGTACAGGAAGATATCACTTCACTTCCTTTCTCAGCTTCTTCCGCATCCTGCAGAGTCTGGTCCTGACGTTTCCCGGGCTGATCCGCATATCCTCCGCAAGCTCCGCCACCGTAAAGCCATCCAGAAAATATCCCCTCGCCAGCCTCTCATCCTCCCCGCCGTAGAGGCTGTGCAGCAGGTCCTCCATCACCACCATCTCATAAGCCGGGTCCTCATAATAAATATTCTCCTCGCTCCACTGGCCCCCGCGAAAATTCTCATACCTTCTCACATCCCGCCACATATGCTTCGCGGTCAGCAGAAGCCAGCCGCAGGGGTTGGGATGGCTTTGCAGCATATCCCACCTCTCCAGCGCTATCCTGTATGTCTCCTGCACGATATCCTCCAGCTCCTGGCCATTCTCCATTCTGGGGCGCAGATACTGCCGGACCATCCCGCCGGTACGCCTGTAGAAGCTCTCAAAGTCCTCTTCCATCAGTCGGGAAAATATCTCTTCCTGAAAAATTCATCCAGCGACAGCTGCAGGCCGCAGCAGATATGCCAGATTGTGATAATCCCGGGATTCTGGCTTCTCCCGTAAATAATGCTCTTGAGGGTGGACGGATGGACACCAGAGAGCCGGGCCAGCTCCGTGATGCTGATCTTTCTCGCTCTGCACAGCTGCAAAATCCTGTGTATAAGCTGTTCTAAAAGCTGACGCTCCTCAGGCGAGGACCTGGGAAGCCTGCAGCTGTTCTTTGGTAAGGGATTATCTTCCGTAAAAACATACAGACTGTCCATATAATCTCCTTCCATCCGGAAACCTCTCCGCTGTCCGCGGCGGGTGCTCCGTAAGGGTATTGTACATGACAGCCTGAAAAAATGTAGACGATATGTCGTCACTTTAGTTTTGCAAAAGTTTTTCTCCGAAAAATGTTCTTATTGAAATGTTAAAATTTCCATACGCGATTTAATCTTCAATTCACTAAATCTATATTGACAGTATCGGATAAAACCGATAAAATAAATATCGGATAAAACCGATAGATAAGGAAAATGCATGGGAAAAATTACAGTAGAATTTTACAGCACACCGGATGGCGTGGAACCTGCAAAAGACTTTCTGGACAGCCTCGATATCAAAATGCGGGCTAAAATGCTTCGCTCCATTGAGCTTCTGAGAGACAACGGCGGAGAATTACGCGAACCAACCTCTAAACCTTTAGGTGATGGCATATATGAGTTACGCGCCCAGATGGGGAATAATGTTACCAGAGTATTATATTTCTTCTTTATCGGCAACAGGGCAATTTTAACAAATGGTTTTATCAAGAAAACGCAGAAGACGCCGCCTGGAGAAATTAAACAGGCAAAAAATTATCGGTCTGATTTTTTAGAAAGAGAGGAAAAAGCATTATGACCAATTTTGACGACTATCTGAAGGAACAATTGAAAGACCCTGAATTAAGGGCAGAATATGAAGCGCTGGAGCCGGAGTTTTCTCTAATGCAGGCCATGATTGATGCAAGGAGAGACACCGGGCTGACTCAGAAGCAGCTTTCGGAACGTACCGGCATATCCCAAAGCGATATCAGCAAATTTGAAAGCGGCGGCGGAAATCCTTCGCTCAAAACGCTCCGGAGACTGGCCGCCGGTCTGGGTATGTGTGTCAAAATTGAATTTCTGCCTATGACACGCGCATAGAAGAGATGTAGGATCGCTACCCTGCCTATTCCATTCGGATATTCAAGCAGACAGCTTCGGTTGTCTGCTTTTTAATTTTGCAGGTTTTTCTCCCTTTTTTACGAAGGCGCCTTCATAAAGGTCACCGTGATCAGGGAGCCTTCCCCCTCCTCGCTCTCCAGCTCCAGCGCCGCCCCGTGAAGGGACACGATATGCTTGACGATGGCAAGCCCCAGGCCGGTCCCGCCGGTGTCCCGGGAGCGGCTCTTGTCCACCCGGTAAAACCGCTCAAAGACGCGGCTCTGGTGTTCCTTCGGAATACCGATGCCGGTATCCTGCACGCTCAGCACCACCGTATCCACGCGGTTTTTCACCCGAACCAGAACGGAGCCGTTTTCCTTATTGTAGCGGATGGCGTTGTCGCACAGATTATAAATCAGCTCCTCCAGCATCTCTCTGTTGCCGGGCACCACCGCGCTCTCTCCCTCCAGTTGCAGAGCCACCTTATGCTTCTGGGCATTCATCCTCAGCATATCCACACAGGCCTGGGCTGCCGGATACAGATCCACATATTCCAGCTCCATGCCGGGAGAGGTGGAATCCAGTTTGGACAGTTCCAGAATATCGTTGATCAGCGTCAAAAGCCTCCCCGCGTTCTCATGAATCTCTCTGGCGAAGTGCCTGGCGTCCTCATCCTGCGCCATACCCGACCCGATCAGCTCCGCGTAACCGGAAATGACCGTCAGCGGCGTCTTCAGCTCATGGGACACGTTTGCCGTGAACTCCTGACGCATCTGGGCGGATTCCAGCAGGTCCATATGCTGCTTCTGAATGGTTTCCAGAAAGGGCTGCAGCTCCTCGTAGGCGGGCACCGTCTGAGGCTTGTCCAGATTGTCCGCCAGCGTCTGCATGGGCTGCAGGATGCTCTTGGTCAGCACAGAGGCCAGCAAAA
>JAJQCU010000411.1 GCA_021202575.1 Lachnospiraceae bacterium | reverse complement strand
TCATCCAGCACGTATACGCCCTCCGGCATCTCATTCAGAGAGCTCAGCCGATAAGCGGCCCCTGTAGCCGCGGCAGTAAACGCGGCCCTGTGTGCATCCTTTTCCTGGCTGGACTGCTGCCGGTCTGTCACATCCAATCCCACGGAATGCTTATTTGGGGTGAGAATGATCCGTTTTGTATGGGCGACCTCCTGGGGCGTGAACCATAAAGGATGATCCGTATGCATGGAATATACCACCGTCGTCTCGGCGGCGTTACCCAAAGGCATCATCTCGGCCGTCCCCTCACGGATCACATTCTGGTCTGTCATATCCACTCTCTCATTCTCACCTGTCGCGGAGCCGAAGCCGGGAACGGGATCAAACTGCGTTACATCAAAGCGTATATGCTGCTCAAAATCCGGCATATTGTCATGTACCCATTTTTTGATCATCATGGCGCCTTCGATCGTCGCCACTCCGCCCCTGCTGTGACCACGCAGGCGTATCCAGATGTCATGAGGATGATCGAGCCAATTCTGGTTCCCTGTAGTCTGCTGAATGTAATCCACGCCCATCTGCTTTATGTATTCTCTGAGGTTTTCAATACTGTAATCCCCGCTGTTGCGCGCACCGGACATTTCCAGCGGCCCCGCCATGGTGATGCGGGTTTTATCCTGCTTTTCCGGCGATACTGCTTTCCGGATATGCTTTCTTCTTCTGCCGGATATCTGCTGGGCCTCGCCATATCTTCTGACCAGATCCTCATCACGGGTATACACTACCGGCCCGCCCCCGGCCCGCTCCCTCTTCTCTCTCAGTTCGTTTTCTACTCTGCGCAGCTCCGCTTTATTGAATTCTCTTATTTCTCTTGCACTCTTTATACCGGGAATAAAGCCAAACAGCCTGTTGTACCACTTCACCTTCTTCGCATTCTGCAGATAATCCTCAATGTTGCTCTTTCCCTTCACCCCATAGTGCTCACTGCGAAACTGTTTAAATCCCGAACCCGCAATGTCAAATTCCAGGACTTCATTCGCACCCATGGCCAGTCTCGTTCCCCTTGAATGATGCAGTCTGGTTCTCCTCATATCAGCCCGCTCCTCGCTGCGGAGCGCGTCTAAAGCCTCATATGGATTCCGCCCCAACACATTCCGCACCGCATCACGGACGCTTCCAATCTTATAATTCCGCATATGCTCGCTGCGAGTATCCTGCTCCTGTGTCATTTGAGGCTGCACATAATATTCGCTGACGACGTCCGTCTGATCTACCAGTCCTGTCAGCTGTTGTCTTTGCCTTCTCCTGTTTTCCAGCTCGTGATTCTGCGGGTTGCACATAGTTTTAATTCTCCCTCTCTTCCTCTTCTGTCTCATCGGTATCTCCGATGTAGTAGCAGCATCTTCTCACCAGAAGCGGTTCCGCGTCAGGGAAAATACCTCCGACCAGGCTTGCAGCTGCCTCAGAGCGGCAGACAACCCGCACATTTGTATCGGCCGCATAGCTTCTCCGTGCGATCCGGAGCGCATAACGGACGAGATCCATCAAAATGGCCGGTTGATTGTTCAATGTGCGCAGAAGCACGACTTCCAGTGTGTCATTACCGATATACCGCACCAGAAGGGCGCATTCAATTTTCCACCCGTTATTTCCCATGTATACACAGCTCACAGATGTTTCATACTCCTCTGTTAGGAGCGGAAGATCCTGCCAGACGCCGGGAAGCTCCTTCGCCGATCTCAGAAAACGGCTGAAAACGTCCTGCGAAACCTCTTTAAGAGGAGTTATTCTCACCGCAGGCTCTTTCTGAAACTCCTTTCTCCGGAACAAATCCCCAAGTTCAACTGTCAGGTCATATCTGTTGATCAGACCCACGCGGAATCCCCATGCTTCCAGATAAGCACAGAGCAGATTGTATTCCGCCGACATCGGGACGTCGCACAGCGCGTACTCTACGCCGCTCTCGTCCATTACGTCAAAAAAGCGCTCCATCAGCTGATCAGCCAGGTTCCGTCTGCGGTATTCCGGCGCGATATACAGCCACAGAATCCTTGCGGCGATCATCTCCTCATCCTCATTGGTCGTTCCCTCGTCCACGCTGAAGACAAGCGTTCCCGCCGCGATTCTTTCTCCGTCCTCCTCCTGGATCGCTCCAAGCGCGAATACAGAAGGATACCGCAGAGAAAGGTACTGCTCTTCAGGCATAAGCCTTTCAAAAGCAGATTTATTATTATCATCAATGCTCGAGATCATCATAAGAACATTTCCTCCATTATCTTTTCCCGTCAGCGGCGGCCCAAAATGCCGCGCTGAGGATGCATCTTTTGATTTTGCCCTTTGCGAAAAATACGCGTTATCGCTGTTATTGCCGCCATTCTGTAATCACTCGATTGGATTATAGCAGAACAATATTCTTTTCGCAACAGACCTGGAAACAATGCTATTTGAAGGAACGTGTTCTCTCTCATTTCCGCTTCCCGCCACGTCTGTGGCCTGTCGTTACTTTTTCGCGACAATATGCTCCTTATCCTTGAAAATATGGTCGGCCGGGATGACGCCGCGCACGCAGCTCACGGGATAAACCTGCCCCCGTCTGCAGATGACAGTGCCGGGATTGAGCACGCTGTTGCAGCCTACCTCCACCTCGTCGCCCAGCATGGCGCCCACCTTCTTTAAGCCGGTGGGAATCTGCTCGTCCGCCCCCTTGATCACCACCAGGGTCTTGTCGCTCTTCACATTGGAGGTAATGCTGCCGGCGCCCATATGGGCCTTATAACCCAGGATGCTGTCGCCCACATAATTGTAGTGGGGCACCTGCACCTTATTAAATAAAATCACATTCTTCAGCTCTGTGGAGTTTCCCACCACCGCTCCCTTTCCCACGATGGCATTACCCCGGATAAAGGCGCAGTGGCGGATCTCCGCGTCCTCATCGATGATGCAGGGGCCGGTGACGCTGGCTGTGACCGCCACCTTCGCGGAGCGGGCAATCCAGACATTCTCCCCCTGCTTCGCATACTGATCCTCCGGCAGGGTCTCCCCCAGCTTTACGATAAATTCGCTGATTTTGGGCAGCACCTGCCAGGGATATTCCGCGTCCGCGAAGATATCCGCGGCGATGGTCTGCGTAAGGTCATATAGTTCTGAAATCTGACATTCCCTCATTTGATTGGATTCCTTTCCTGTTTTTATATTAGATTCCCTTCCTGCTCTTATTCAACCGGGTTAAAATATAACCTTTTTCTTCCGGTGTTTTCCGATAAAACCCGTATGGGAAGAATTACTTCGTGTCTTTCGCGCTCCTCGTCCCCTTATGATCCCTGTAATAAGGCTCCGCCGCCTTAAACTTCTCGTACACCTTTCCCTGATTATTGAGCTGTTTGGCGTTCATTGTGTACCTCGCCACAAAGCCGGTCAGCTTGGACATGTATTCCTCGTAGGTGATGCGGCCCTCCGCCACCCCGGTCAGTCCCTTTTCCCAGCTGGCCGTCAGCGTCGGCTCCAGCATCCGCTTCATGGAACAGTCCACCACGGCGTAAAACAGCTCTCCTGACTGGGTAGGGAGAATACAAGGTATGATTTTGGTAAGGTTTT
>JAJQCU010000138.1 GCA_021202575.1 Lachnospiraceae bacterium | reverse complement strand
GAGTTGTGGTTATTCCCGGCTCCAGCGACCCGGATCACATCCGGGAGAATCTCGACCTGTTCGGCTTTGAGCTGACGGATGAGGAAATGGAACAGATCAACGCGCTGGACAGGAACGAAAAACACGACTGGTATTAACTTTTGACTCAAAATAAATTCAGAAAGGACGAAAACATGATGAATGAACAGCTTACTTTAACACAGGAATGGGATAAGACTTTCCCGAAGAGCGAAAAGGTAAACCACAGCAAAGTGACTTTTCACAACTGTTATGGAATCACGCTGGCCGCGGATATGTATGTGCCAAAGGGTGCAGCGGGGCAGCTTCCTGCCATTGCCGTATGCGGGCCCTTCGGCGCAGTTAAAGAGCAGGCGGCCGGCCTGTATGCCCAGACAATGGCAGAAAGGGGCTTCCTGACGATAGCGTTTGATCCGTCTTATACCGGCGAAAGCGGCGGTACGCCCCGCTACATGGCTTCTCCGGACATCAACACGGAGGACTTTATGGCGGCGGTGGACTTCTTCTCCGTACAGGATAACGTAGACCCGGAGAAAATAGGTATCATCGGTATCTGCGGCTGGGGCGGTATGGCTCTGAACGCGGCGGCACTGGATACCCGTATTAAAGCGACAGTAGCCTCCACCATGTATGACATGACCCGCGTCAACGCCAACGGTTACTTCGACAGTGAAGACAGTGAAGAAGCCAGGTACGAGAAACGCAAGGCTCTCTGCGCCCAGCGCATCGTTGATTACAAGAGCGGCACCTATGCGCTGGGAGGCGGCGTGGTTGATCCTCTGCCGGAGGATGCGCCATTTTTTGTGAAGGACTACTATGACTACTACAAGACGAATCGCGGTTATCATCCCCGCAGCCTGAACTCCAACGGCGGCTGGAATGTGACAGGGTGTCAGTCCTTTATGAATATGCCAATCCTGCAGTACAGCCAGGAAATCCGGAATGCTGTTCTCATCATCCATGGCGAGAAGGCTCATTCCTGTTATTTCAGCCGGGACGCATTTGCAAAGCTGACAGGTGACAATAAGGAGCTTCTGATTATTCCGGGAGCGGTTCACACAGATCTTTATGATCAGGTGGATGTGATTCCTTTTGACAAGTTAGAGGCTTTCTTCAACGAGTATCTGAACTGACCGGAGGTAAAACCCAGGATGGATATTCTTGTTTTAAATGGAAGCCCGCGTCCAAAGGGCAATACCAGGCAGATGATTGATGCATTTTCCGCAGGCGCAGCGCAAGGCGGCCACCGGGTTGAAGTAGTAGATGTCTGCAGGAAAAATATTCATGGTTGTCTTGCCTGCGAATACTGCCACACAAAGGGGCGCGGAGTAACGCGATAAACAGAAATCCGCAAAAAAGGATTTAGGATAAATACAAAGCATATAACAACAGGATTCTCCGATCTGAAAAAGGTCGAAGTATTGGTAAAGGAAGCGTGGATGAACTGATCGCTGGAATCAACCGGACGCATCCGCTGACGATGAAAACGTTGGAGCAGATCGTCCGGGAAGATGAAAAACAGAGATACTCTTTTAATGAAGATGAAGGAGCCTGGACTGTAATGCTGTCTGAACCGATTATTACAATAGATGTGCATGGCATGACGGTTGAAAAGGCGCTGGAAACGATCCGTAAAAAAGTGAACGCTGCCGTGTGCATAAAAAGAGGAAGTGGATTTGTCGTTTTTCAGACGACCACTTCCTTTTAGCTTTCTGATAAACTGACATCATCAAAGGACAGGGAGGTACAGTGAAATGTATGGAGCGATTTAAGGAGACGTCATCGGAAGCCTGTCTGAGTTTGACCGGGGAAATAAAACAAAAGGTTTTGAACTGTTCAGCAAGGGCGCAGAGTTTACAGATGACAGTGACTTTCGTGTGGGAAATGTTATCCTGATGAAAAGCGCGGCACCGGCTCTCTTCCAGGAAAAGCGATCTGCAGCAGTATTTTTGCCTTATTGAAACTTCATATTTGTCCATTTGTATTTAAGTTAGTTTAGTAGTAAGATAAGGGTGGCAATTTTTTCTGGCAAGACAAAGGCGGACAACGGAGACAGGTGGGTATCGTTTCGCTGCGGTGTTTCTCTGTATAATAAAGTATTCGATGAGAAAATCTTAAGTGATACGAATCGCTTTAATAAGGCATATATTGAGGAATTCAACAGGGATAAGGGAATGCCCCAAAATAATATTGTTATCCTGAACTTTCAGACACAGAATCTGAAGGAATTAAAAATCTGCATATAGGAAGCCAGATAGATTCCGGTTTTTCGGTGAGATGTGATGAAGGAACGAAAAGAGATTCTGGACTATGGAATGACGCTGCCTGATGTATATGTGGACACTCCGTTCCATGACGACAACTGGATACTGCTCCGGTGTAAGAAGAACAAGCGGGCTTTCGCGTGGACATATGAGCGGAATGGAAACATCTGCGTCAATGTGAAGGTGGATCCGGAGTGGCGGGATTTCTGGCGGAGTGCGTATGCGTCTGTTCTGCCGGGTTATCACCAGAATAAGGAACACTGGAATACAATCATCCTGGACGGGAGCATCCCGGATGATGAGGTAAAGCGGATGGTGGCGGAAAGCTATGATCTGATTGTGAAGAAATAACTGAAAATGAAATTGACGAAGCGTCTGCCGGAAATGGTGGGCGTTTTGTTTTTACGGGGTCGGGGATCGTCTCTTTTTTTGATGTTTGGAAGTGAGGTGGGGCGGGTGGCGGTTCTGACGAGTCTTGCCAGTCCGGATGGGAGTTGCGGGAACGAAGGATATGCGGATGCATATAATGATATCAGGGCATCATAATTATTTTTACAAACGGGAAGGAGAAGGTTAAGATGGCGGCGAAGATTACAAAAAAGACAAGCACACACAATACGACTGCATTCATCGGGAGGGCAATTAAATATATCGTGATCCACTATACGGCGGGCGTTTCCTCAGCCAAGGGGGAGGCAGCGAACACGGCGGATTATTTTGCCGGCACGACGAACCAGGCGTCCGCGGATTTTATTGTGGATGATGAGACTATTGTACAGTACAATCCGGATCCGGAAAACAGGTACTGCTGGCATTCTGGCGGCAGCAGGCTTTTTACGAAGGGCGGAATCCTGTATGGTGTGGCGAAGAATGCCAATTCTATCGGGATAGAGGTCTGTTCGACGAACAGCACGGGGAAGGTTTTACCGGCGAATGATAAGACATGGAGCTTTACGGATGCGGTGGTCGCGAAGGCGGTGGAACTGACGCGGTATTTGATGGAGAAATATTCCATTGACGCAGACCATGTGATTCGTCATTACGACGTGATCGGGAAGCCGTGTCCGGGGATCATCGGATGGAACGCAGATTCCGGGGATGAGAGCAAGTGGAAAGCATTTCAGGCGGCGATTGCATCCAGGGAAGAGGATTTGTCCGGAAGCGCGGAGCCGGAAAGCTTTCAGGTGGAGGTGAGCATCAGCAACCTGAATATCCGCACGGGTCCTGGGACAGAGTTCGCGAAGACCGGGAAGTATACCGGGAAGGGCGTGTTCACGATTGTGGAGACTTCCG
>JAJQCU010000134.1 GCA_021202575.1 Lachnospiraceae bacterium | reverse complement strand
CGAAGGCGTCCTTTAGGAGGAAATCTGTGATTTCCGTAATCGAACTTATACCTTGCGTATAACATTCCGATGAGCCAATGGGCGTGTCAATCGTGTTCAGCATAGGCTTCCACGATTGACAATTGTCTCATCTCCATCGCGCAGAAATCGCTCAACAGTTTATATATTTTCACGCTCTATTCCGTAATTACACATTTGTGTAAAATTATGGATTGTTGAACAATAGAAATGTGAATTTCCATGAGAGAGGAGAAAAATATTATTATGAAGGAAAAACTGAGAGTCGGTATTCTGGGCGCCACCGGTATGGTGGGCCAGAGATTTATCACACTTTTAGAGAATCATCCCTGGTTTGAGGTGGTCTGCGTGGCGGCATCAGGCAGAAGCGCCGGCAAGACCTACGCTGAGGCGGTGGAGGGCCGGTGGAAGATGACTACCCCCATCCCGGAGGCTGTGAAGGAGCTGCCGGTGTATGATGTGACGAGCCAGAGGAAGGAAGTCGCCTCTCAGGTTGATTTTGTATTCAGCGCCATGAATCTCGGCAAGGAGGAGATCCGCGCCATCGAGGACGCCTACGCGAAGGAAGAGGTGCCCGTTGTCTCCAATAATTCCGCCCACCGCTGGACGCCGGATGTGCCCATGTGCGTGCCAGAGATCAATCCGGAGCATATGCATGTGATCCCGTTCCAGAAAAAGCGTCTGGGAACGGAGCGCGGTTTCATCGCCGTGAAGCCCAACTGCTCCATTC
The DNA here is from genome assembly GCA_021202575.1 of Lachnospiraceae bacterium. GTDB lineage: Bacteria > Bacillota > Clostridia > Lachnospirales > Lachnospiraceae > RGIG6307. The sequence goes on along the minus strand of JAJQCU010000134.1, from coordinate 2,849 downwards.
AGTCCTACGCGCCTGTTCTGACCGCGTGGAAGGAATTTGAGCCCTATGAGGTGGTGGCTACCACCTATCAGGCCATTTCCGGCGCGGGTAAGACATTTAAAGAGTGGCCCGAGATGGAGGGCAACATCATCCCCTTTATCAGCGGGGAGGAAGAGAAGAGCGAGTTAGAGCCGCTGCGCCTGTGGGGGAAGATAGAGGACGGCGTGATCAAACCGGCCGAAAGCCCGGTGATTACCTGTCAGTGCATCCGCGTACCGGTATTAAACGGTCATACCGCCGCTGTTTTTGTGAAATTCAGGAAAAAGCCCACCAGAGAGCAGTTGATTGAGAAACTCGACAGTTTCCGCGGCGTACCGCAGGAGCTGGATCTTCCCAGCGCGCCAAAGCAGTTCATCCGCTACATGGAGGAGCCTGACCGTCCCCAGATCCGGCTGGATGTGGATTATGAGAACGGTATGGGCGTCAGTGTGGGCCGTCTGCGCGAGGATAAGGTGTACGATTACAAGTTTGTGGGGCTTTCCCACAATACCATCCGCGGCGCGGCGGGCGGCGCGGTGCTCTGCGCGGAGCTTCTGACTGCCCAGGGATACATCACAAAGAAATAAGCTGCTATTCACAGCCGTTCCCCTCACATGCGCAAAAGCGTCCGCTACGCGTCCGGCGCGGCAAAAAGCGCCGCTCATCTTTTTGCTTATGTGGGGGAAAGTGACTGATTCTCAGTCAACTTGAGAGATATAATCAGCCTCTTACAAGCAAACTACGCTTGACGAGTCTGTTTATATCTCTCAAGTCGGCTGTGAATAGTAACAGAGATAGGATATCATGTCAAAAAAGGTTTTTATCGCGGAGAAGCCCAGCGTGGCGAGAGAGTTCGCCAAAGCTTTAAAGGAGCAGATGAAGCAGGGCAGCGGATATATGGAGAGTGAGAATTTCGTGGTCACCTGGTGCGTCGGGCATCTGGTGACCATGAGTTATCCGGAGGCTTATGATCCGAAGTATAAGCGATGGTCCCTGGATACGCTTCCCTTCATCCCGGAAAATTACCGCTACGAGGTCATCGACGGCGTCAGGGGCCAGTTTCAGATTGTCTCCGGAATTCTGAACCGGAAGGACGTGGACACCATCTATGTGTGCACCGACTCCGGCCGGGAGGGAGAGTATATTTACCGCCTGGTGGCACAGACCGCCAACGTGAAGGGGAAAGCCCAGAAGCGGGTGTGGATCGATTCCCAGACCGAGGAGGAAATCCTCAGGGGAATCAGGGAGGCGAAGGATCTGTCCGCCTACGATGACCTGGCGAAGGCTGCCTATCTGAGAGCCATTGAGGACTATCTGATGGGCATTAATTTTTCCAGGGTACTGACCCTGAAATACGGGGATTCCATTAAAAGATACCTGGGGACGCAAAAGGGTGTGGTCAGCGTGGGCCGGGTCATGACCTGCGTGCTGGGCATGGTGGTGAACAGAGAGCGGGAAATCCGCTCCTTTCAGAAGACCAGCTTTTACCGCCTCATGGATCAGTTTATGATCGGCGGTCAGCAGATTGAGGGCGAATGGAAGGCCGTGGAGGGCAGCAAATATTTCCAGTCCCCGGCGCTGTATAAGGAAAATGGTTTTAAGGAGGAGAAGACGGCGAAGGCCTTCGCGCAGGAGCTCCTTTTACAGGCGGGCGGCCAGGTTACACTTTTCAATATGGAAAAAAAGAAGGAGAGCAAAAATCCCCCTCTTTTGTATAATCTTGCGGAGCTGCAAAACGACTGCTCCCGCTTTTTCAAGATCAGTCCCGCCGATACCCTGAAAATCGTCCAGGAGCTGTATGAAAAAAAGCTGGTCACCTATCCCAGAACGGACGCCAGAGTCCTGTCCACTGCGGTGGCAAAGGAGATCACCCGCAACTTAAACGGCCTGCGCTCCTATGCTCAGGGCGGGGAATTTGCCGGACAGATTTTGAGCGCCAAAGCGTATCAGAACCTTGCCCGCACCCGGTACGTGGACGACAAAAAGATCACCGACCACTACGCCATCATCCCCACCGGACAGGGATTGGGGGCTTTAAACAGCGTGAATGCCACTGCCCGGAAGGTGTATGAGGTGATTGTGCGCCGCTTCCTGGCGATCTTTTTTCCGGCGGCTGTCTACCAGAAAATCGCGCTGACCACCGCCATCGGGGCAGAGCGTTTTTTCAGTAATTTTAAGACCCTGACGGAAGAAGGCTACCTGAAGGTGATGAAATACAGCTTCTTTCAGGAAAGGGAGCAGGGAAAACACGGCGGAACCGCGGGAGAGTCAGTTCAGGCTCTGTCCAGGCCGGAAGAGCCGCCATTGACTTTACCTGGGCCAGAAGAGGCCATAAAAAATGGTACGTCAGCGGATACAGCCTGTGATATTACGCTCTTACAGCAGATCCAAAAGCTGAAAAAAGGCCAGACACTGCCGCTGAAGGACATCGTCATTAAAACCGGGGAGACCTCCCCGCCCAAGCGCTACAACTCCGGCAGCATGATTCTTGCCATGGAGAACGCCGGGCAGCTCATCGAGGATGAAAGCCTGCGTGAACAGATTAAGGGCAGCGGCATCGGCACGAGCGCGACCCGCGCCGAGATCTTGAAGAAGCTCGTCGCGAACGAATATATCGCCCTGAACAAAAAGACACAGATCCTGACGCCGACGCTTATGGGAGAGATGATTCACGATGTGGTCTACTGCTCCATCCGCTCCCTGCTGAATCCGGAGCTGACCGCGAGCTGGGAAAAAGGTCTGACCTACGTCGCCGAGGGAACAATCACGAGCGACGAATACATGGAAAAGCTGGAAAAATTCATCCGTACGCGCACCGACAACGTGCTCGC
>JAJQCU010000072.1 GCA_021202575.1 Lachnospiraceae bacterium | reverse complement strand
AAGGGGCTTCAGGAGACCCGGCGCGTTGACGATAACAGGGGAGAATCCTACCCCATGCGCAGCAAGGAGGACGCCCAGGATTACCGTTATTTCCCGGACCCGGATCTGACGCCCGTCCAGGTGGACGATGCCTTTTTACAGGAAATAAGGGACAGACAGCCGGAATTCCGGGAGGAAAAGATGGCCCGTTACGCCAGAGAGTTCGCCCTGCCGGCCTATGACATTGAGATTCTGACCGGTGAAAAGGCCCTGGCGGATCTTTTTGAGGCCGCCACAGTCATCTGCAAAAAGCCCAAGCAGGTATCCAACTGGCTCATGGGCGAGACCCTGCGCCTGTGCCGGGAGAAAAATATGGATACTTCCGATCTGCGGTTTGGCCCCGAAAACCTGGCGAAGCTGATTGACCTGACAGAGCAGAAGGCCATCAACGGTTCCGTGGCTAAGGAGGTATTCGAGGTCATGTTTGAGGAAGATATTGATCCGGTCAGCTATGTGGAGGAAAAGGGCTTAAAGACTGTCGGCGATGAAGGACTCTTAAGAAAAGCCGTGGAGGAGGTGCTGGCCGCCAACCCCCAGTCTGTTTCAGACTATAAGGGCGGCAAGCAGAAAGCCCTGGGCTTTTTAGTGGGACAGACCATGAAGGCCATGAAGGGCAAGGCCGATCCGGCGATGGTGAACCGGCTGCTGAAGGAAGCGTTGGATTAAGAAAAAAAGAGCGGGTGGACGCTGTGCGTCCACCCGCGATTCATTCCTCAGATTTCTTCCCCCGCCTTATACCGTGCCACCACCCGGTGAATCCGCGCCACCGGGTCCAGCAGCTCACTGATGGACGAATCGTGATTCAGCGTGTCAATCAGATAAGCGATATATTTGCTTAAATCCGTACTCAGATACCATTCCTTCTCCAAAAGCTCCGGCTTCTGATAAATCAGGTTGGTGGTCAGCACCCGGGTGATGATCCCATCCTCGTACGCTTTGTCAAAGGCATCCAGTCCGCCGGTAAACAGGCCGAAGGTGGCAAAAATGAAGATCCTGGCGGCCTTTCGCTCTTTCAGGGCGGCGGCTACCTCCAGGACGGACTCGCCGGAGGAGATCATGTCGTCAATGATGATCATGTCCTTGCCCTCCACATCGGAGCCCAGAAACTCGTGGGCCAGGATGGGATTGCGGCCATTCACTACCCGGGTATAATCCCGGCGCTTATAGAACATTCCCATGTCCAGGCCAAGCACGTTGGCCACGTAGATGGCGCGCTTCATGCCGCCCTCATCGGGGGAGATGACCATCATATGGGAGGCATCAATCTGCAGATCCCTGACATGGCGGAGCAGATTCTTGATAAACTGGTAGCTGGCCGGCACGTTCTCAAAGCCGTTTAACGGGATGGCGTTCTGCACTCTGGGATCGTGGGAGTCAAAGGTGATGATGTGGTCCACGCCCATCCGCACCAGCTCCTGCAGGGCGATGGCGCAGTCTAAGGACTCTCTGGCGCTTCTCTTGTGCTGCCTGCTCTCATAAAGGTAGGGCATGATGACGGTGATCCGCCTGGCCTTGCCTCCTACGGCGGCGATGATGCGCTTTAAGTCCTGATAGTGGTCGTCGGGGGACATATGATTGTCATCCCCGAACAGGGAGTAGGTCATACTGTGGTTAGTCACATCCACCATGATGTAAAGGTCGTAGCCGCGCACAGATTCCAAAATGACGCCCTTGCCCTCCCCGGAACCGAAGCGGGGCGTATTGGCTTTCAGAAGATAGGTTTTTCTCTGGTAGCCGGCAAAGGGAAGGCTGTCCTTGTGCTCGATCTCCCGTTCCTCTCTCCATTTCACCAGGTAGGAGTCCACCTTCCGGCTTAAATCCTCACAGCTTCTCAGCGAGATAATGCCAAGGGTCCCTACAGGTATAGTATTCAGGTTGCGTTCTTCTTCGGCGATGGCCAATGCTTAATCCTCACTTTCATGTTGTATTCGCTGCAAAATCCGGATGTCAGGCCCGGACAGCCTCAATATCTTAAAATTCCGGACGAGGCGGGAGGCAATCCTGTCGGAATACCGGTCCCGGATCTCGGACAGATTTAAGTTGGTGGAGATAATCGTCGCCCTTTGCCGCAGCACCCGTTCATTGATAAAGGTGAAAAGCGCGGTGGTGACAAAGCTGTTTGTCATTTCGGCGCCCAGGTCGTCTATGATGACCAGGTCATAATTGTACAGATTCTGTATCCCGCTGGAAAGAGAATCGCGGTACAGATGGTCAAAAAGAGCGGTTCCGCTGAAATAAATCACGGAATAGCCCTGGTCCAGCAGCTCTTTGGCCACGCAGCCGGACAAAAAGGACTTGCCGCAGCCCACAGTGCCGTAGAGAAGCAGGCTGTCCTTCTGAGAGTCAAAATGGGCCGTCATCTCTCGGCAGGCGGTGACCGCTTTCTGGAAGCGCGCCAGATCCTCCCCCTCGTAGTAGCGATAGCTCAGCGTGGAGAAATTGTGGGTTTCTAAAAGCTTCTGAATCCCGGACTGGGCGAAACGGGCCTCCCGCAGCCTGCGCTCATAGCAGGAGCAGGGCTTCCCGTCTACAAAGCCCCTGTCCTTACAGACGGGACAGCGGTAGATGGGCTCCAGATAGTCCGCGGGATAACCGGCGTCTGAGAGAAGCTTCTCCTTCCGGCTTCGCAGCTCCCGCATCCGGATATGGTACTGCTCATCATCCTTCGCTTTCCCATAGAGGTCTTTCATGGCGTGCTCCATGCTCAGGGAGATGGCCTGCTCATGGATGGCGCGGCAACCAGGCAGCTTCTGAAAGATTTCAGCCTGCCTGTCAGCCTGCAGCCTCTCGTTTTGAAGGCGCAGATCCTCGTATTCCTTTGCAATTGCCTGTAAAGAGTCTGAATCTGTGGGCAAGTCGGCGGCCTCCTTTTGCCGGTTAAAGGTTATCATTTACAGTCACCCTGGAAGATATAAACAGTCCCTTACAAGCACAATACGCTTGACGAGCCTGTTTATATCTCCCAAGTCGGCTGTGAATAGTAACTATGAAAGCAGCTTCTCCAGCTTCTCATAGTCGGTATCCGACTGTGTATGCTGCAAAAACGGATTGTTGGCGGCGTACGCGGGCTGGGCGGCTCTGCGGGGGACGGCGTGGCGCTTTCTGGAATAGGCGCTGTCCGCTTTCGCGATGTCCGATACGCTGCGGACGCCGGCCTGTGACCAGGAGAGCAGGATCTTGTCCGCGTACTGGAAACGGTTTTTGTCCGTGGCCAGCACCGTTCTGCAGCAGGCCTCCTCAATGACCGCTGTGTCCATCATATATTCCTGATACCATTTTTGAATGTAGGAAGTCTCAGCGGGGGTGGGCTCGGTTTTTTTGCCCAGGGCGTTCATAACACTGTAGATCCGCTGGCTGTACGCCTGATTCTGCTCCTTTGTCTCCTGAGGGGTGGTGATCCCCTGGGAAGACCAGGCAATGGCCACGGCTTCCACGTATTTGAAATTCTTCTTATTCTGAGAAGCGCAGTATTCCAGAAGGTATTCCAGAAGCTCGTTGGAAAACCCCAGGTTTTTCGTGATGAAGAGCAGGGATTCCACATCCCGTGCCGTCAGGGGC
>JAJQCU010000092.1:2967-3598 GCA_021202575.1 Lachnospiraceae bacterium | reverse complement strand
CCGCTAAAGGGGCCGCCCGGCATGGCTGGCACCATCTGATGAGGGGAGTACAGCATCAGTCCGGCGATCTCCTCCACGCTGAGTCTTTTCGCCAGATCCAGCGCCCGCTCCCTTGCCGGGAGCCGCCAGTCCTCGTACGCCAGCAGCTCTCCCGTCCCGGCCGAATCTCTGAAATAATATCCATCCTTTTCAATCACCGCCGCCGATGTGACGCCGATGTCAGGTCCGCCCTCATTGTGATAAATTTGAATTTTCCGTTCCAGATTGTCCATCCGCATGACCTCCCTGCATGTTTCTTCAATATCTTTTATTTTCTCAGTTCTCTCACAAAAAATTTCAGCCGGTAATAAAATAAAAACGCCGCCGCGGACTTCGTCAGAAGCTCCATAAACATCCGCTCCTCCGGATTGACCCGGGCCAGATAATACGGATTTTTCCCAAAATCCGGAAACGTATCCGCCATCTCCTTCCCCAGTCCGCGCAGGAAGGACGGCTTCTTTTTCTGCGCTCCCTGCATATAGGAAAACAGCGTGTTCTGATAAAACAGATTGATGAAATGAAATTCCACCTCATCCGGGTATTTTTCCAGGGCGCCGCTTTTTCGGGCCAGCCCCAGCATAATGCGCATGGC
>JAJQCU010000092.1:0-2957 GCA_021202575.1 Lachnospiraceae bacterium | reverse complement strand
GCCTCCATGCGGTCCCGGCAGCGCTCCTCCGTAACCACATGGACAGTGGAGCCTGTATGCTGATAATAATAATACAGCGGCTCCCGCACATACTCATAGCGCTTCGCGCGAAGCAGAAGCTCCGCTCCGATGGCGTTGTCCTCGTAAAACATGTGCTCCGGGAAATACAGCGGCGGCTCCATAAACATCTCCCTCCGGTAAATCTTCACCACCAGAAAGCCGGCGTCCATGATCATACTCTTATACTGAGAATCTCCCAGCACGCCGGTCTGTTCCTCCCGGACGGTTTTAATGACCTGTCCAATCTCCATGCTGTGATGATCCGTCATACAGCAGTCGCAGCCCACCATGTCCGCCCCGGTTTCCTCCGCCCTCTTTAAAAGCTTCTCATACATGTCCGGCGCGGCCCAGTCGTCGCTGTCCATAAAGCCGATAAAGTCTCCCCGGGCCACTTTCAGTCCCGCGTTCTTTGCCCCGCCCTGGCGATGGTTCTCCTCCAGCGCCAGCACCCTGATTTTCTTCGGATATTCCCGCTCAAAACGACGCAAAATCTTAAGAGAATCATCCGTGGAGGCGTCATCCACCGCTATGATCTCATAACCCTCCACTGTCTGATTCACCAAAGAATTCAGGCAATATTCCAGCTTCTGGTCCGCCGCCATGTTATAGACGGGGACGATAATACTGAGCTTCATTTTCAGACTTTCTCCAAATATCATTTTCTGTCACGGGCAGATATGTCATTATAACTTTTCTGTTTTGTACGAGCCTGTACAACAATTCACAGATGTTCATTCTGCCTGTGCACCGCCGGCGTCTCATACAAATCCATAAAGTCCTCCCCCAGCCGGATTTTCTCCTTTGCGAAGGAAATGGCGTCGATCACCGTCAGTACCGCATACACCTTCTCAAATGTCACATCCATAAAATTCAGCATCTCCATGGGCACTGTGGGATCGATAATAATATACTCCCCGAAATATCTGTGATAATCCAGTTCATCCCTGGGATGGGGCTTGATATAGACCTGGGCGTCCTGGCAGTATTTTTCAATAATATCTGAAAAAATTCTCCTGCGGGTCTCCAGATCGCACAGTGGATCCGTCAGAATTAAAATCTTATTGTCACTGTGCTCTCCATGCCTCATTTTCTCATAAAGTCCGTCCATATCCCGCACAAAGGCATGAAGCAGGATATCCTTTTCCTCCTTCTTCAGCCTCTCTGTCAGCCCCTTTCGAGGCACCTCCACATATTTCGGGCAGGAGCAGGGGATCAGGGAAATGTCGTTGACCTCCATGTCGATGCAATATTTTCCATAGCCATTCTGAATGAAAATCAGATTCAGCTTACTGGAAAAGAATGCCTTGATTCCAAAATGCCCCTTATTATCATACCGGGCAGAATCATAATGGGAAAGGCAGTTCAGGCCATCCTCCAGGGCATGATAGGGAATCTTATTCTGATTGAGATAATAGCCGATGGGGTCGCTGTCGCAGAAAACATAGATTTCATCGTACGCTTTCAGATTCACAGGCACACAGGCTGCCTCCCTGGCCGCGTATTTTCTGGTAAAAAGAATCCGGTTCCACAGAGCCTTTACAAAATTGTCCGAGGGAGTCTTATATTGCGCAAGCTCCTCAAACTCCGTATCCCGCTTTTCATCAAACTCAATCACCCTCCTGAAATATCCCACCTTTTCAAGACGGCTCTTCAAATCCTCAAAATTCGTGGACATCTTACTGAGCATCATGTCCGCGTTTCCCTGCTCCTCTTTGGGCAGGGCGAATTCCTTCAGGAAGGAAATATATACATGATAATAAGTGTGGCAGATATAGATTCGTTTTTTCACAGTTTTCTGTTCTCCGAGATTATTGAACATAAACATATCATGGAAAAAGAATTTCCATGACCTCGTAAAATATCAGACAGCAGATAACCTTTCTGTCACCCACTGCCCATGTACATGCTTTCAGCTTTTTATCGGCTGTACTCCACGGATTTCACCAGCAGATAACCACCCTCTCCGGCGCCCCTTCTGACGCAGAATGGTCCGTTTTTGACACCAACCCAGCGCCCGGGAACGGCCTTCACCACGCCGACCGGAATGTAGGTGTTGCCGTCAACACTATAGGAAAAACTGACCTCCTCCAGCGGGAAGCCTTTCTCATTGTCATTCAGATCCTGTACGCCGACCCGCTTCACCTGATACTGAACAAACACCACATCCTCTTCTCCGTTCTTCCTTTCGGCAGCCGGTATAACATCTGCATTTATATCTCCGTCCGTCCGCCCTGTCGATGTCATGGCGGTGAGCCGACCGGGTTCCGTTTGTCTTTCCTCCGTACTCTCGCAGACAATGGGACCGTACTTCTGCTTTCCTGTCACAAATCTGACCTGAAATCCATCCGCGCACCTTGCAAGCACAAGCGCGCCATACTCCATACCCATGGAAATCACACCGGCCTCATCCCCGGCTTTCAGCCCGCCAAGGTCCATCTTCGTCATGCATGAGAACTCCGGCGCGGGCCACTTTTGCAGCAGCAAACTGGGAATATCCCCATAAGGGCAACTCTCCTCAGTAGGCACCGCGTTCAGCCGCAGGCCATCTTTCGTCAGCGCGTACCAGTCCCCGGTCACATTGGCGTTCCACTGCCACTGAAGTCCCAGCTCCTTCCCCGTGAAATCATCGGAGGCTGTAGGTTCACAGACCGGCCAGTCCACCTTCCCCACATCGGGCTTTCTGTATACGTCCACCGGCTGCCCGTAATCCTTTCCCTCCACCGGCTCTCCGATAATGGGCCAGTCCTCCTTCCAGCACATGGGCTGCAGATGCACAATTCTGCCCGCCGCATAGACATCCTGGAAGTGCAGAAACCAGTCCTCCCCGGTAACCGTATCCACCCAGGCGCCCTGGTGAAGGCCGTTGACCTGACTCTTTTCCTGGCGCATCACTACCT
>JAJQCU010000005.1 GCA_021202575.1 Lachnospiraceae bacterium | reverse complement strand
GTTCTATCATCGGCCCGGACGGGATTCAGCCCGTGCCGGAGGGCGCGGAAATGACGCAGATGGACTATGAATTTTATCCCCAGGCCCTGGAGCATGTCATCCGCGCGGCGGCAAAGGATTTTCATGGGGAGCTGATTGTGACGGAAAACGGCATCGCCACCGCGGATGACAGCCGACGAGTCGCCTTTATTGACGAGGCGTTTTCCGGTGTGGAGCGCTGCCTTAAGGACGGGCTTCCCGTGAAGGGTTATTTTCACTGGAGCCTGCTGGACAATTTCGAGTGGCAGAAGGGCTATTCCATGACCTTCGGCCTGATCGCCGTGGATCGCGCCACCCAGACCAGACATCCGAAGGAGAGCCTGTATTTTCTGGGAAGCCAGCGCTCCTGAAATCCTGACATTTCAAATAGCTTCGAAAGCGAGGAAAATGAGAATGATAGCAGTCAATCCGCGGACAGAAGGAATGTCAAATCCTCTGGGCATCTCCATCACAAAGCCCTTATTATCCTGGTGGTGTGAAGGAGGCGTGACCCAGACCGCTTATGAACTGGAAGCGTTTTGCGAAAATAAGCTGTTTTTTGCAAGCGGAAAAATTATTTCAGGGGAACAGCGCTTCCTGATGCCCAGGGAGGCAGGAAGCAGGCAGTGCATTACCTGGCATGTGAGGCTCTGGGATGAAGCAGAGAAGGTCTCTGACTGGAGCGAGTGGAGCAGCTATGAAATGGGAATTCTGGATCATTCCTAGTTGACTGCGAAATGGATCAATCCGGAACTGGAGTGCGACCCCAAACTCCACAAACCGGCCAGCAGCCTGAAGACCCGCTTTGATCTGGCTAAGACCGGGATCGCCAGGCTGTATATCACCGCGCACGGGCTCTATGAGGCTTCCATCAATGGCCAGAGAGTCGGCGACTTCGTACTGGCGCCCGGAAGCAATAATTATGACGCGCATATTGCCCTGCAGACCTATGATGTGACAGACCTTTTAAAGACCGGAGCCAATGAAGTGGAGGTTCTTCTCGGGGATGGCTGGTACCGCAGTGTCTCCGGCGTGGATGGGGACCGCAATCTTTATGGGACGGATGTGGCGCTGTTTTTCCAGCTGGAGGTAGACGGAGAAGCTGTCTGCGTCTCGGATGAAAGCTGGCTGGCGGCCCAGGACGGCCCGATCCGCGAAAACGATATGCAGCAGGGCGAAGTCGTGGATGCCGGGAGGCGTTATGAAAATTACCACAGTGTAAAGACAGAGAATTTTGGCACGGAGAAGCTCTTTTATTCCAACTGCGTACCTGTGAAAGAACACGAGCATTTTGACGGAAAGCTGATGAAAACGCCAGGCGGTAAATCTGTGTTTGATTTCGGGCAGAATCTGGCAGGATATATCCGGTTTACGGTGAAAGACGCGAAAGCCGGGGACGTCCTTGTCCTGACCCACGGAGAGACCCTGGATGAAAACGGGGAATTTACCCAGGAGAATTTTCAGGACCGGAAGCGGCACAAAGAGGGCGGCACGAAGCAGCAGGTCCGTTTTACCTGCAAAGAGGGTCTGAATACCTACAAAACCCGCTTCAGTATCTGGGGCTTCCGTTATGCTCTCCTGGAAGAAGACATCGCGCCGGAACAGATGGAAATCACGGCAATCGCGGTATACTCAGACATGCATGAGCAGTCCGGATTTCACTGTTCCGAAAGCCTTGTAAATCAGCTTTTCTCCAACTGCGTCTGGAGCATGAAATCAAACTTCTGCGATGTGCCGACAGACTGCCCCACCAGAGAGCGCACCGCCTGGACGGGGGATATGGGCGTATTCATCGAGACGGGCCTTTATCTGATGGACTGTTATCCCGTGGTGAGAAAATGGCTGCAGGAATGCCGCCTCGCGCAGTATCCGGACGGGAAGGTGCCCAATATCGCACCCAGAAATAACAATCCGAGTTTCTTTTCCGGGCTCCTGGCCGGGTCCGTCGGCTGGGGCGACGCCGTGATTCTGGTTCCGTATGAAATGTACAGAAAAACAGGAGACAGCCGGGTCCTTGAGGAAAACTATGACATGATGAAAAAATGGTACGCGTTCCTGACCGGGCGGGCGAAGCAGAAGCCGAAAAATCCGGTGAAACTGCTGAAGAAAAACCCTTATCGGGACTATACCATTGAAATCGGCGTTGACTACGGCGAGTGGTGCGAGCCGGATGTGGAGAGCACCTCTGCCATGCGGACACCGCAGGAAAAGGTGGCGACCGCGTATTTGTCCTATTCCGGGAAATTGCTCTCCGAAATCGCGTCCATTCTCGGACAGGATGCGGACGCGGAGAATTTTAAAACCGTATCGGAAAATGCCAGAAACGCTTTTCGCTTCCTGGCGCTGGAGGATGGCAGGATCAAAACAGACCGGCAGGCGGAGCTGGTACGCGCTATCTCCTTTGATTTACTTGATGAGGCTGAGAAAAAGACCGCGGCTGAGGATCTGAACCGGCTTGTCTGTGAAAATGACTATCACCTTAACACCGGCTTTCTGTCCACTCCTTCCCTCTGCCAGGTTCTGACAGAATATGGATACGAGGACACCGCTTACCGCCTGCTGCTCCAGGACACCTCTCCCGGCTGGTTATATGCGGTCAGAAAGGGAGCGACCTCTGTCTGGGAAAACTGGGACGGGATTGATGAAGCCGGGAAGACGTCCGCCTCCCTGAATCATTATTCCAAGGGAGCCGTCGCCGCCTGGATGATTAAGGATATCTGCGGAATTTATGTGGATTATTCACAGGAAGACAAAATTGAAATCAGCCCGCATCCAAACTCAAAAATGCAGCGCGCCTCCGCGTGGGTCAATACCGTGACCGGGCAGGTGAAAAGCGCTTATGAAATTAAGGACGGACAGGTCACTTATCAAATTGAGGTGCCGACAAACAACCAGGTGAAGCTGTCGCTTCCCGGCAAAAGAGAAGAAAAGCTGTCAGCCGGTACTTATACATTTACGGGACCTGTATAACGAGGAGAACCAGAAATGAAGAAAAAATATTACTGCAACCCGCTGAACCTCCCCTACCGCTACCAGTTCACCAAAAGAGGCTACGGCGGACAGTTTGAACCGGACTTTCATATTTACAGGGAAGCCGCCGATCCCTCGCTGGTATCCTTCAAAGGAAGCTATTACCTTTTCCCCTCCATGACTGCGGGATTTTTCACTTCCTCTGACCTGCACACATGGGATTTCCATGAATTTGTGGGGGAAATGCCTGTCTTTGATTACGCGCCGGACGTAAGGCCGATTGGGGAGTATCTGTATTTTTGCGCCTCCCATCGGGGAACACCCTGTTCCTTTTTCCGGAGCAAAAATCCGCTGACCGAGCCCTTTGAGGAGATCAGGGGCACCTTTGACTTCTGGGATCCGGCGCTGTTTCAGGACGATGACGGCAGACTGTATTTTTACTGGGGCTGCACCAACACGGACCCGATTTACGGCGTGGAACTGGACCCGGAAACCATGGCACCGCTCTCGGAGCCAAAGCCGCTGATTTTTTACAATATTGAGGAGCGAGGCTATGAGCGGGTGGGGAATGACCATATTCCGCCCAAAACCGCCGAAGAGACCGCAGCCATGGTGGAGATGATGCTGAAAAGA
>JAJQCU010000187.1 GCA_021202575.1 Lachnospiraceae bacterium | reverse complement strand
ATTCTCAATCCTGCTGATCGTCTGCTGCGACGTTCCGAGTACATTCGCAAGCCCCTCCTGTGTCAGGCCCCGCCTGCGCCTCAACTCCTTTAAGCGTCCCATTCGTACTTCCTTTCATTTCATCTTTTGTACTGTTTTCAAAGTTTCTCTTTCGTATCCTCTTATACTACAGATTCCGGGAATTTTTGTCAATCTGTTATTTGCCGCAGATTTATTAAATATTTTTAATTTTTTCAGTCAGACAGATTTTATAATTGCCGATCATCAGGATTCTTTCCCACATACAGCCAGCAAACGATTTTATGACATTTCATGACGATTATGCTCAGGTCTTTCTGTAAAGCTCTTCCTCAAGGGTTTCATAGAAGGGCTTCTGAAAGCGAAGATAAAAGGCCAGATAAAAGATCATGTCCTGCGGCCCGCTGATTTCAGCTTCTGGTTCCTGTCCAGGCTGTCCCAGCACAGATTCCCCACGCGCTCAATCTGGCGGGTCGCGGTATGGATATTCTTCTGCGTCATCCGGGCCGCCGCCGGATAAATGTCTCTGGTAACCAGGATTTCTCCGAGCGCTCTTCCCTCCTCAAACAGGAGCCTTCCCATCTCCCTGACCGCGCAGATAAAACCGGCGATCTCATTTCTGCATGGTCCTATGATCTGGCGAACCAGAATTTCCTCTTTTGTCATCTTATGACGTCCCCCTCTTTCTCAAAATTGATATTTCCTCTGACGCGGACATTCCCATATATAAAACACCGACAGATGTCAGCGAGCGGAATAGAACCGCGCCCTTTGGCAAATCCATTTTAACGCATAATCTCTGTTTTTGTCGTTTAGCGACTAAAAGTGACAGAAGAAGTCAATTCATAAGACAGCAAAAAGAAAATTTTATTCTTTCTCCAGAATCCCTTTCTTTTTCAACTCCCGGTAAGACGCCCACGCGGCGTACACGCAGCCGGCCAGCTCGGAGATCCAGAAGGCGTACCAGGCATAATCCACGCCCAGAATTTTTGAGAGAAGCCAGATGCAGGGCACCAGCACAATCACCTGACGCAGCGCCGTTCCCATCATATTGACTACCCCGTTGCCGAGCCCGGACATGGAATAGCCCAGAATGATCGTGACAGCGCCGAAAGCGAAGGTGACGGAGATGATCCGCAGCGCCGGAACCCCGATTTCCAGCATGCCCTCGCTGGCTGAGAAAATGCCCAGAAGCAGGGAGGGGACGGCCATAAACACAATGGTAATGATAACGGCAATGCCGACGGCCAGAGGCAAAATCATTTTCAGCAGCTCCCTGATTCTGTCCTTCCTGCCGGCGCCATAGCTGTAGCCCGCGATGGGAATGGCCGCCTGTCCCAGGCCGTTCATCGGCATATACAGGAAATTCTGCAATTTGTAATATACGCCGAAAAACGCGACTGCCGTGGAGGAAAAGGAGATCAAAATTGCGTTTACCGCCGTCAGCATCACACTGCCCAGGGCCTGGGTCACAATGGTGGGCAGGCCTACCCTGTAAATTCTGAACAGAATTCCCTGATCAAAGTGATAGCCTTTCAGTCCAACCCGGACGATCTGGTTCCTTCTGATATTCAGAAGCACCGCAATAAACGCCGCCACCCACTGGCCGATCACCGTCGCGACCGCCGCGCCCCTGATGCCGAGAGCCGGGAAGCCGAGCAGTCCGAATATCATGATCGGGTCCAGAATCAGGTTGGTAACAGCACCGGCCACCAGGGAAATCATACTGTCAAACGTATCTCCCACCGCCTGCAGAAATCGCTGAAACATGGTCTCAATAAAGGTGCCGGCACAGAAAAGCATGCAGATAAACAGATACTGTCTGCAATAAGTCCCTATGACCTCATCCTCCGTAAACATACTCACAAATAAACCGGTGCAGGTCAGTCCCAGCAGCATAAACACCGCCATGCCAAAGATGGCCAGCAGCATTCCTGTCGTTGCGATTTTCCTCGTATCCTCCTTTCGTCCGGCGCCGATGCTCTGGGACAAAAGCGCGTTGACTCCCACGCTGGTACCCACGGATACCGCAATCATGAAAAGCTGTACGGGGTAGGCAAGCGACACGGCGGTCAGGGCGTCCTCCCCGATGCGCGCCACAAAAACGCTGTCCACAATATTGTACAGAGACTGCACTAAAAGGGAAATCATCAGCGGCAGCGACATATTAGCCACCAGCTTCGGCATGGCCATTGTGCCCATTTTGTTGTTTTTTTCCATAAATCCTCCTTCATTTTGAAATGCCTGACGTTCGCCACAGGCTCCATCCCGTCAGGTATTCCATGCATAAAAAAGAAGTGCAAACCCGAGCATCAGGTTTGCACTTCTATGTTATGAATATTTCATCATAAAAGGTCGCGTCCACACATTCTGTCATTCACTGCGGTCATAAATGGCCGTGGCTCAGTCCAGCGCTTATATTACCATGGAAAGCTTCTTTTTTTCAACAATTTTTGAATGTTTTATGCTACCGGATTTTTCAAAGGCCTACGCTTCTTCCTTCGCAGCGGCCTCGATCTCCTTCTGGCAGATATCCGCGGGCGCCTGCTCATATCTGGCAAACTCGTAGGAGAAGGTGCCGGTTCCGCCGGTCATGGAGCGAAGGTCTGTGGAATAGCCATAAATCTCCATCTGGGGAATGTCCGCCACGATCTCGGTCTTGCCGCCGCCCTGGGGATTCATGCCCAGCACTCTGCCGCGGCGCTTATTCAGATCGCCCATGACGTCGCCGGTATTGGTGTCGTCCACCACGACCTTCAGAGAGACAATCGGCTCAAGAAGCACCGGGGAAGCCGCCATAAAGCCCTTCTTGAAGGCGCCGACCGTAGCGATCTTGAACGCCATCTCGGAGGAGTCCACCGGATGGTAGGAGCCGTCATAGAGAACCGCTTTCACGCCGACCACCGGATAACCGGCCAGAGGACCCTTAGCGCAGCAGTCCTGCAGTCCCTTATCCACCGCCGGGTAATAGTTCTTCGGCACGGTGCCACCGACTACTTCCTGCACAAACTCATAGGGAACGGTCATGTCATCGGAGGGAGAGAAGCGCATCTTCACATGTCCGTACTGGCCATGGCCGCCGGACTGCTTCTTGTGCTTGTACTCCACATCGGAGGTCTTGCGGATGGTCTCCCGGAAAGCGACTCTGGGCTTCTCCAGAATCATCTCCACCTTATACTCATTGAGCAGGCGGCTGGCGATCACATCCAGGTGCAGATCTCCCATGCCATATATCAGCATCTGGCGGTTTTCACTGTCGTTAACCGTCTTCACAGTCAGATCCTCCGCGCCGATTCTGGCGAGAGCCTGCGCCAGTTTGTCGATCTCATCCTTATTCTTCGCTTTATACGCCTTGTATGTATAGGGCTTTGAAATCTCGTTCTTCCCATAGAGAATCGGGAACGCTTTTGTGGCAAGGGAATCCCCAGTGCGGGCATCGGTCAGCTTGGCCAGCGCGCCCAGGTCTCCTGCATGAAGCTCCTTCACCTCGATGGGCTTATTGCCCTGCAGGACGTAGAGCTTGCCAACCTTGTCCTCCACTTCTCTTTCCACATTAAATATAGTGTCGTCCGGGTTAGTCACACCGGAGCAGACCTTGATCCGGAGTTACTTGC
>JAJQCU010000214.1:1787-3648 GCA_021202575.1 Lachnospiraceae bacterium | reverse complement strand
GTCGTTTCATCTTTGGTGTAGCGTTTCTTCATAATTTAAAGAAACATCCGGACGTCTCAGAATGAGCTGTATACAAATTCCTCGTCAGCCAGGGTGATCTTGTCGCCGTTATTGAGCTGCACTTCCTGGTTTGCGTTCTGCTTCACGCCGTTGATATAGGTACCGTTGGTAGACTTTAAGTCTGTCAGATAAACGGCGCCGCCGCGGCCGCTGATCTTCGCGTGTCTGCGTCCCACGGAGGTGTTGTCAGCCACGCAGTAGTTCACCTGGGACTTCTCACGTCCGATGATAAAGTTCGCGTTGTTGATGCTGATGGTCTCGCCGGTCTTAGTGCGGGTCAGCTTGCCGTAGGAAGCACCGCCGCCAAGGAGCGTGGTCTCACCCGCGCTGCCGCCAAGGACGCTGGTCTCGCCCGCGCTGCCGCCGAGAACGCTGGTCTCACCCGCTGAGGGAGCGCTGGAAACCGGAGTAAAGCCGCTGCTGACAGGAGCTGCCGGAGTGGGGGTAAAGCCGCCGCCCACAGGAGCGTAAGGAGTCGCTGCCGCCGCCGGAATCGGAGCCGCCTTCTTTTTCTTCTTGCTGCGGGCGGAAACCACCACGATGATGATAATCACCACCACCAGAACCACTGCCCCCACCGCGATCGGGATGATCGGAAGGGGGGACTTCTCCACAAGCGAATGCTGAGCTTCCGTCAGATTGGTTATCGCGGCATTCACTTCACTCTGTGTCGCGGAAGAACTGTAATTTACGTTCTGCGCGTTGGTCAGGGCAGTTTTAAACGGTTCAAAGCTTTCAGAAGTGTAGTCATCCTCATCGTACTGCTGGGCGTCGCTGATGGCAGCGGCCAGCTCGGTCTTGTCCACTACCTCTTCTACTGGATCCGGATCTGGCTCAGGTTCTGGCTCAGGTTCAGGTTCAGCATCTTCGCTGCCTCCATTGTTACTGCCGCTTGAGTCAATGTCGTCCACCAGTGTGAATTCAATTCCCAGAGCGTCAAGGGTATCAATCAGTTCATCAGTGGCAATCGAATAATAGTAGTTGACATCCATGCCGTCGGACCAGCCGCTCTGGCAGATACCGATCACGTTGCCTTCCGCGTCCACAAGGGGTCCGCCGGAGTTGCCGCTGGTCAGCGTGGCCGTGTGCATGATATAGTCCACTGTATTATAGGTAGTCAGCTTATTCACCACTCCGCTGGTGATGGTCACATCATCGCTGGTGTAGGTCTTGGCGTCCTGGGCGGTATCCTCAATCGCCGGGAACCCAAGGGCGTACACGGTCTCTGTCTGCTGCACCTCTGAGGTGGGCCTCATGGTCAGATAAGTGCGGTTGTAAATGGGAGTGTCCAGGCTCAGAATGGCGAAGTCCATCTCATCACTGTAATTGATCACGCTGGCGGTCACCGTCACATCGCGGAGCACCACAATATCAATGTACAGGCGGTCCTTGAACTCTGTCACCGTCATGCCTGCACTCTCCGCCCACGCGGCGGCTTCCGTGTCCGTCATCGACAGCACATGGTAGCAGGTGATCAGCGTGTCGTCATTGATCAGGAAGCCGGTTCCCCAGCTGACGTCGTGCGATGTGCTGTTCTTGTCCGTGTACCGCAGCCTCACCTGCAGGACGCCGGTGGTGTCGCTGGTAACATACGCATTGGACGTTGACGCGGCCAACGTGGTCACGGCGAGCGTGCAGACCATGCACAGAGCCATCACCACCGCTGCCACACCTCGCAGTAGTTTTCTTTGCTTTCTCATAGGTTTTGTCCTCCTAAGTGTATTTAGGCGTTTGTCAACGCCAGAACCCGCAATTACGGGATTCTTTCTCCATCAGGTACATTGTACACGGGTTTATTATA
>JAJQCU010000214.1:0-1777 GCA_021202575.1 Lachnospiraceae bacterium | reverse complement strand
AATGCCATGGTTGATAAAAATCAACTAAAATGTGAATTTTTGATGAAAATTGTCGAAAGAAATCTTTTATTGTCGGATTGTGTCCGGTTTATGGCCGCCCACTGAAAGGCGCCGGCCGGAAAAACATTAAAAAACCGCCAAAGCTCTGATCCACTCAAAGCTTTGGCGGCATTCTTTCTTTTGTCTGATATTTATCATATCTGTGTGCTTTTATCTATCTAATGCTCAGATTATCATTCCATGGTTGATTTATTTCATTCATAGCCGCTTATTTTCCAATGCTATTGTTGATATTATTGTGCAATATTACGAAAGAAGAAAGAATTTAATATGGATGATTTACTAAAGCAAATGGGGACGAGGATTCACGATCGCCGCAAACAGCTGAGGCTGACGCAGGAGGAACTCGCGGAGAGAGCCGATATCACTCCGCAGACAGTTTCCACCGCGGAGCTCGGCAAGAAAGCGCTTCGCCCTGAAAATATTATCCGGATTTGTTCTGCGCTGGAGATCAGCACAGACTACCTGCTTCTGGGAATCGTGACGAACGAAGACCGCGTTCTGATGTCCGAAAAGCTCTCCCAACTATCCCCGCGGGAGTACCGGTATCTGGAGGATATCGTAAACAGCTATGTCGCGGTTCTGAAAAATCCCGAAGATGAGGGTGAATGGAAAAAGCTGTTTCCTGATTGAAGCCTCCCAGAGCAGGGGCACAGCTTCGTGCCAAAAAGGTCGGCATTTTTCTGACGCCGGCCTCTTTATTGTGTTTATAGACAGTAAGTTGCGCTTTTATCAAAGAAAAGTGGGCGAATAGCACCCACGCAAGGGGTCGAAAGCTGTCTACGCCATCTGCTTTCCCCGGAGGAACTCCTTCGCCTGATCCAGAGGCACACAAAGCCTGGTCTGAAGCTTTTCCAGAATTCCCTCATCGGAGAGGCCCTGCTCCCTGTATATGCCCACAATCTCCTGTGCTCTTCCCTCAATTTTGCCTTCTGCTTTGCCTTCATCGTAAACATCATCAAATACCGTTCTCATGTTTCCTCCTTCTCTCTCAAACCGGTCATAGTCCATTTTAACACCGCTTAATCCGCATACTACCATCATAACATCCTTCGATGGGTTGCGCTCTTCCTCGTACCGGAGCAGCCTTTTCCGTGTCTCGGAGAAGGGACGGCGCCGGTCAAGGGCGATCCTGAGCATGCCAAATAAGTCAATATTGTCGTCATTGTGCAGCTTCAGGTCGCTGTTTCGCACCTCCACCAATAACATCCGGTAATTGCCTACATACCTCTCCAGCTCCGGCGGAATATCCAGCATTTCATGAAGCGCAGTCGGGCCATCCCAAGGTTCCTGACCATAGTACACCACAATATTGATGATCGGCATGAGCCTGTCCTCTTTCTTCATCCTCGAAAGGAACTCATCCCTGGTCATTCTTTTGGAGCTATCTTCCCCCTGATACTGCTCAGCATTGCTCTTATATAGCTTGTGATATGCGCTATAGTCATATCCCATCATCTTCAGCGGCATCAGGTAAGAGATATAGTCCTGAAACTCCAGCCCAAGCAATCCGGTTCCCTTGCCATCGGAACCCAGCTTCTTATGTATCTTAATCTTGTCCCGGGATCCTTCAAGAGATTCGACAGCCTTTTTGTATTCCAAAACCGTTGAACTATCCGTATCGTCCGGCGCCAGCTCCCGCGCACCGATTACGTTTTGCCCATCATAAAGCACGGCATTGAAAAAATCTGCAAATCTCTCTGTCCCGTTCCAATAG
>JAJQCU010000425.1 GCA_021202575.1 Lachnospiraceae bacterium | reverse complement strand
CCCGGCTCCTATTGCTGAAATTCTCCGGATAATGGTACTGAAGCATACCGTCTCGCATCACCAGCGCCCGCTGCGTCGGATAGGAGAACCGCACCACCGGCATCACACTGTCCGCGCCGGTCTTAAGCAAAATCTCATACGCCCTGCGCAGCTTTTCGGCAGTCACAAAGGGAGCGGTAGGATAAAGACAGCACATGATCTCAAACCTTCCGGAATTCCGCGCATAGCAGGAAAGCACCTCATTCAGCACATCCTTCGTAGTTGCAAAATCACTGCTGGTAAATTCACTCCTCATGAACGGGACATTCGCCCCGGCCCTTCTGGCAATCTCCGCGATCTCCTCACTGTCCGTGGACACCATGACCTCATCGAAGACGCCGCTTTCCAGCGCCGCCTGAATAGAATATTCAATGATCGGTTTCCCGCAGAATTCCTTTATATTTTTTTTCGGTATTCGTTTGGAGCCCCCGCGGGCTGTGATGATGGCTATGGATGACATAAAAGCCCCTCCTCTCATACAACCTCGTGCCTCATCGCGCATTTCTTCTTAAAATGAGCAATCCCCAGGCAGAGAATCTCCCCTTCCGGTATTTCCGCCCTCAGACCCGCGGCATACCTCTTTTCCCGTATCTGTTCCAGCGCCTCCTGGGCGCCCTTTTCCACATCCTCGGTGCATTTAAATTCTATGATAATGTGTGCCCTTTTCTCAGGCTCCTTCGATATCATCCGGATGTCCGCCCTGCCGTCCCCGGTCTCGTAATTGCTCTTAATCTGGTACAGGGAGTCCAGAGAAATCATCATACCAAGGGTCAGCATATGATAGGGATTCTCAAACTGACCGGCGTTCTGAACGGAGTCATAATAGCTGGTGCAGTTCAGGATGACAGCCTTGTAATTTTTAAAAAAGCATTCATAGTCCGCTTCTGTCAACGCCTGAACCATTTCAAGGAAATAGCTGTTTTCCACGCCAATATATTCGGAGACAATATCCTGGAATTCCTCTTTTACTTCCTCATTCGGAATGGCGATTTCAACGAGCCGCGGAGTGATGGATTTTCTGACAGTAATGTAACCGGCGTTGCAGAAGAGCCCCCAGAGCGTTGCCGGGGTTCTCAGCTCCTGATAAGAGGTCTCCAGATTAATATCAACCCGCGCCGATCCATTTTCAATCAGTTCCTCAAATTTCTCCCGAAAACCCTTCATCGGTGTTTTCAGGGTTTCACGGATCAGGCTGTTGCTGGAGGTGTTGACCCAATACGGGCGCAGCTCCCCCCTCTTACAATAATTCAAAATTGACCAGGGATTATAGATATCCTGATCCCCGATGTGATAGCCGTCATACATCCGCTTAACGTCAGCATCCAGGGCGTAGCCATAATATTCCAATATTTCCTTCGTCTCCTGGGCCGTAAAACCAAAATACTCCGCGTAATCCTTGTCAAGCGTTGTGTAGACGATCACATTATTCAGCTTTGAAAAAATGCTCTCCTTCGCAACCCTCTGAATTCCTGTCAACAGAGCCCTTTCCAGATGCTGCTGGCCTTTGAGGGCACTGCCGTAAAAATTGGCGATAAACGCTGAAATCCGGTCATGATATTTGTACTGGTGGCTGCTCATGATCGGCGTGTCATACTCATCCCAGAGCAGAATTACGGGCCTCCCATATATCTCAGACACAACCTGTTCCAGCAGGGAAACGCTCCCGGAAAGCTCCTCCAGCGTCGCTTTTCTCGCGGATATTTTGCCATACAGTTCCTCAAACAAAGCATAATCCATAATCCTGCCCCGTTCCTCTTTCGCAATGGCATAATATTTGTGATACTCCGAAGCCAGCGACTCGCAGAGAACCCTGGCCAGATATTCCGGCGTCTGCGCGTTGCAGTCCTTTAAAGTAAAATAAATCACCGGCCGGGAATTGATCTGCTCCGCATACTCCGTATCCATAATCGTCAGCCCCTCAAAAATATCCCGGCTGTCCTTAGAAATATCAAGGAACTCCCGCAGCATCGTCATGTTCAGAGTCTTGCCAAAGCGCCTCGGGCGGGTGATCAGGGTGACTTCATCGCTATAATCAAGAAACTCTCCAATCATCATGGATTTATCAACAAAATATCGATCCGTTTCACGGACTTTCCTGAAATCATCATAGCCTAAAGGCAAATTTTTCTTTTTCATATAGAATATCCCTCCGTTCACATTTGGTTCAGGCTATCCCATCAGCCAATCAGCAGAATCACACAACGATACTTCGACGGCAGCACCTTCACCTGATCCAGGCTGCCCACTTTGCCCGGTATTCCTCCGCGGTCATGCCTTCACTTTCCCGAAACATCTGCTGCATCACAATGATGTCGCGGATCCCGGACTCCTGAGCGATGGTCTCCAGAGGCTTAATGCTGAAGCGGAGAAGCTCTTTGGCGGCATTCAGCCTCCTGTTGCTGACATACTCCTCTATGCTGACGCCGTACCGGCGGCTGAACGTCTCATTCAGTTCCTGAACAGTTCTGCCAAAGTGGTTTTCAAGCTTCTGCAGAATATCCGGCCCGGAATATTGCTCATTGAGCACTTCTCTGACGGTGTCAGCCAGCTCTTCCTCCTGCTCCGTTTCCACAGCGGAGCAATCCGCAACTGTATCAATGACCTGGTTTAATAAGCTCAGGAGAAGCTCCCCGCAGCGCAGCTCCGTATGAAAGCTGTTTGGCCTCTGCGCTTCCAGCATTTCCCCGATTCGGGCATTCCACTCATCCACATCCTCCACCGAAAAGACATGGCTGCCTTGGTTATATCTGCGGAACAGCTGATAATAGCCGCCCGCGCTGTGGCCGTTAAAATGAACCCAGGCAAGCTTCCAGGCGTCCTCCTCATCGCTGATATGCTCATAACGCTCCCTGCAGTTGACAAACGCGCAGTCTCCCTTTTTGATACTGTAATGACGTTCCCCGACCTTCAGGCTGCCCTTCCCCCGCAGCACTACCAAAAAGAGCCAGGAATCCAGATTCTCACGCGCACAGAGGTGGGGCGTCAGGCTTTCCAGCCGTCCTACCTCCTGGATATACAGAAGATTTTGTCTGGCAAAGGCGCCCGGCGTATGCAGCGCGCGCTCCGACCTTGTCGTTTTCTCATCTGAAAAAAGGCTTTTTTCTCTAATCATAATTATTCCTCTCTATATTTCCTGCCATAACTCATTCTTTTCAGTTACTCTTTTTGCTTATCAGGCATTCCGGCCGGTCTCGCACTGCTTTCGCCAGTAATCCAGAGTCTCCTGAATGGTCTGCTCAATGGGAATCTGAGGCATCCAGCCCGTCAGCTCCCGGATCTTTGTGATATCCGCCTCGATAATCGGCACGTCCACCGGGCGAAGCTTATTGGGATCAATCTCCACACGGATTTCAGTCTTTGACATGGAGATGATCAGCGCAAGGATCTGGCGGATCTCTCTGGCGTTCCCGCTTCCCACATTGTAGGTTTCCCCCGGCTCCCCGACCTGGATCAGCTTCACATACGCCTTCACCACATCGCGCACATCCGTGAAGTCCCGTCTGGCCGCCAGATTGCCCACCTTCATCACCGGCTCTCTCATCCCGCACTCGATCTCCGCCACCTGCCTGCAGAAATCCGAAACCACAAACATTGAAGCCTGGCCGGGGC
>JAJQCU010000282.1 GCA_021202575.1 Lachnospiraceae bacterium | reverse complement strand
AATAGAGGCCGCCGTAAAGGGCCGCGTACTTTGCCATGTCCACTTCTCCGGTCATAGCCTGCCTCGCCGCCACCTTTAACAGAAAACCGCAGCCGACCATAAGGAACGGAATCACAACCAGATAAATCGCCTGTGTAATGACCACGGCGCTGCGCTTTGTGGGCGTGGAAAGGATGTAGGCCATGGAGCCCTTATCCACCTGATCCACGACAAGCGCATTCCCCGCGAAGACCAGAAAGAGGATAATCGGCAGCAGTGCCATAATCGTAAAATACATCTGATTCAGTATGGCCGAGGTATCCATCTCGCTCATGGTTTCCAGCATGTCGGAGGGAATTCCCATCATCTCCAGCATCATGGTCATCATGCTCGAGATATCCAGGTCGTCCCCGGAAAAGACGCCCTGCACGGAGCCAAGCGCATATACATACTCAAACTGGGAAACATAAGCGTCAACCCCGGCCTCAGACCCCACCAGGATTTCGCCAGCCTCCTCAAAGCCTTCGCTGGAAAGATCCAGATCCTCCGACTGGGCGGACATCATTTCAAAAACGGTATCATAGACAGTCCGGTCATCCGTTTCCGCGAAATCCGCGTAGCTTAATTCGGTTCCCATCATTTCATTATAAGATACCAATACATACAGATAGGTATAAAAGTCTGTCTGCGCGTCTGTATAATCCACTGTATCAGTCGTTCCCAGCAGGCTGCTGGCGTATGTGGTCACAAAAGTCATCAGACACAGGACCACCGTGCACGCGATGGCCAGCACCTTATTGGCATTCAGGCTCTGCTTCATCAGGGGCCAGGAAAAAATCTTTGTCACTTTCATTGCTCTATTTGATCTCCTTCCGATATATATTCATAAAGTACTCCTCCAGATCCTCGTGGGTTTCGTCTACGGACACCACAGGCAGACCCTTTGTCGCCTGAATGACGCGGCCCGTTTCAGAGGCCGGAGCCCCAAGCGATACCACGGCCCCCTCTACTGCAGAATCGGAAATCCTACCGGCATACTCCTTAGCGGCCGCTTCAGAGCCAAAGGTAATTTTAAACATTCTCGGCGTGTTGTGCCGAAGGTCATAAAGACTTAAAACGCTCTGTATTTTTCCATTTCCGATGATGGCCACCCGGTCGCAGACATCCTCGATCTCCTCAAAAATATGGCTGGACATGAAGATCGTCCTGCCCTTCTTTTTCTCCTCCCGGACTAACTCCAGAAAGGTCTCCCGCATCAGCGGGTCCAGGCCAGTGGTCGGTTCATCCATGATCAAAATCTCTTTGTCGCCCATAAGGGCCGCCACGATGGCCGTCTTCTGCTTCATGCCCTTGCTCATGCGCTTCAGGTTCGCGGAAGGGTCCAGCCCCAGCATATCAATCAGATGATTCATATAGGTATAATCCTTCACGCCCAGGAACTGCGCCTGCACCTTAAAAAAGTCCGTGCCCGTCTTCAGGTCAGGGAAGGCGATTTCCCCGAGAATATAGCTGACATTTTTCATCACCTCAGGCGCCTGTGTCCAGGGGTCGAGCCCATTGACGCATACCGTTCCGGAATTCGGCCTGATAAAGCCCATCATCTGGCGGATGGTGGTGGTTTTCCCGGAGCCGTTGGTTCCCAGATAGCCGAAGACCTCTCCCTCCTGAATATCCAGGGAAATGTCAAAGACACCGCGCCCCTGCCCATAATCCTTTGTCAGATTCTGTACAGAAATCATGCTTTCACTCATGCCTTCACCCCCTTCCTGGACGTCTGGGCGGAAACCCCCTCGAAATTATGCCCGGTATCGTTGATTTCCATAAACTAATCCTCCAGGGTAAACGGAATCTCCACAAAGTCTGCCACCTGATAGTCACACAGGCAGTCAAAAAGCTCCCCGACGCGGTTCGGTTCCATCTGTACCCTTGCCCGCATCTTCCCCGCGTTTTTGGACGTAAAGCGGAACGGAAGCTTCACAAAAGCCGCGTAGGACGCCTCATCGACGAAGGTCACGCGGTAAATCCGGTCATGCTTCTCCTTCAACTCCCCGGATTGAAACTCGGAGACGATCTTTCCATCCCTGATGATGGCGATGCGGTCGCAGGTCGCGTCCACCTCATGGAAAATATGGGAGGAGAGAAAAATCGTCCTGCCCCGTTCCTTTTCCTCTTTGACATATTCAATAAAGGTTTCCTGCATGACCGGGTCCAGGCCGGACGTCGGTTCATCCAGAATCAGAATCTCCGGGTCATGCATAAAGGCCGTGACAACGGCCAGCTTGCGCTTGACGCCCAGACTCATCTGCTTGATACTGATATTGGGGTCTAAGTCAAAGCGCTTTAAGAGCATTTTCAGATAATCATCGTTTTTCACCCCGCGCATCTGCTCCATCATGCGCAGGAAACCTGTCCCGGACAGCCCCGCCGGCAGCGTGACCTCCCCGGGAAGATAGCCGACTGTATTTTTCAACTTTGCACTGTTTTCCCAGCTGTCCATCCCGGAAATGGACGTGGACCCTTTCTCCGGTCTGGAAAATCCCATCAGATGCCGGATTGTGGTAGTTTTCCCGGCCCCGTTGGGACCTAAGAAACCGTAGCACTCCCCCTCCTTTACCTGTAGCGATACATCGAACACGCCCCGGCCGTGGCCGTAGTCCTTTGTCAGATGATCGACGGAAATAACCTGCATGTAAAAACCTCCTTGACATTATCCAACAACCTGTTGTATAAATGGTATTATAAGCATGCGGCATAGAAACATCAACCGTCAATCAAAAAATTTTTGTCGGATGATTTGGGGAATTTCACAGACACACCAGATAATTCCTTTCCTGTCGTCTGTGAACAGCAGCTTGGGAGGGACAAATGAAAAAACAGCCGGAAATCACGGAAAAAACGCGCCAGAGGTTCGTGGACGCCTTCTGGGAGCTCGCGCAGGAAAAGCCCATCCGCAAGATCGCCGTCAATGAGCTGACGCGCCGCGCGGGCTACAACCGCAGCACTTTTTATGAGTATTTTCTGGATACGGACGATCTGCTGGCCTATGTGGAGGATCAGCTGCTGGAGGATCTGAAGCAGGAGGCTCTTTTAAGTCTTCCGGAAAATGGTCCGCAAAAGGATCTGGAAAGCACCAATCTGTTTTCCAACGTATTCCTGCTTATGAATGAGAAAATGTACCTGCTTGCGGGGCCAACCGGAGATCCGGGCTTTATCACAAGAGTAAAAGAGGAGCTGATCCCGATCGTTGCGCCTCATCTCCCGATTTCCACGGACACAGACCATTTTGATTACGTGCTGAGTTTTGTCAGCTCCGCCGCTCTTGGCCTGCTGCAGTACTGGCATAATCAAAATAAAAGCCTCAGTGCGGAGGAGGTCTGCGTGATACTGCAAACCCTGATGCTGCGCGGCCTGTCCGCATACGTTACGCCGAAGGAGCCCCTGGGAAACGGCGCCGTCGGCTAAGAAGCTGTCGCGAAACATTGCCCATCCTGTGTTGCCTGATACGCAAACTGCACCCGCTAAAAGGCTCACTGTAGGAAAGGCACGCCGCAGTAAATCTTTCAGAAAGGATTCATCACAGCAAATGGCAAATCACGAAAACCGGTCTGAAAAAGTCAGAAACCCCGCGGAAATAAAAAAATGGGCCAACCGCAATATAACCGCGATTGGCCTTGTGCTCTTATTT
>JAJQCU010000226.1 GCA_021202575.1 Lachnospiraceae bacterium | reverse complement strand
GCCACACAAAGGATAAGTCCATCTCTCAGTTCCAGAGTCTTTGCACCGCGCTGGCGGCCACGGTGGGAACCGGCAATATCGTGGGTGTGGCCGGCGCCATCATGACCGGCGGCCCGGGAGCGGTGTTCTGGATGTGGTTCATGGCCATTTTTTCCATGATGACCAACTATTCCGAGAACGTGCTGGGTATTTTTTACCGGCGCAAGAACAGCCAGGGCGAGTGGTCCGGCGGCGCCATGTACTACCTGAGAGACGGCCTGGGCGCGAAAAAGGGCTGCAAGGGCATCGGAACGGTGCTGGCGGTGCTCTTTTCCATCTTCTGTTTCCTGGCTTCCTTCGGTATCGGCAATATGACGCAGGTCAACTCCATTGCCGGTAATATGAAATCCGCCTTCGGGGTTCCCACCTGGGTGACGGGACTTGTGGTCATGGTGATTGCCGGACTGGTGATCGTGGGCGGCCTGAAGAGAATCGCCGCCGTGACGGAGAAGATTGTGCCTTTCATGGTGATTCTGTACATGATCGGATCCATTGTCATTCTGATTACCAATATTACCATGGTGCCCGCGGTGTTTGTTTCCATCTTTAAGAGCGCGTTCGGCCTGAAGGCTGTTGGCGGTGGTATCGTTGGTTATGGCCTGAAGCAGGCGGTGGTCATGGGCATGAAGAGAGGCGTCTTCTCCAACGAGGCGGGCCTTGGTTCTTCCGTGATGGTGCACTCCAACTCCAACGTGAATGATCCGATGAGACATCTAAAGTGGGGCATTTTTGAGGTGTTCGCGGATACCATCATTGTCTGCACTCTGACGGCGATTACGGTGCTTTCCTCCGGGCTGGTGGATTTGGAGACTGGCGAGACTCTGGCGGAGTACGGCGGAAACGCTCTTTCCAACTCCAATCTGGTGGGCACGGCCTTTTCCATGCACTTTGGTGTAGCGGGCTCCGGCTTTGTGGCTATTGCCATCGCGCTGTTTGCCTTCTCCACTACCCTGGGCTGGAGCCATTACGTCACAAAGGCCTGTGAGTACTTATTTAAGGAAAAAGCGACCATGGTTTACAAGGTGATTTTCGTGGTGGCGATTTTTGGCGGCGCGGTGATGGGAGACAATCTGGCCTGGGATATCGCGGATACCTTAAACGGCCTGATGGCGCTGCCCAACCTGATCGGCGTGCTGGTGCTGTCCCCGATTGTGGCGAAGATCACGAAGAATTACGTAGCCCGCAAGATCAAGGGCGAGGATATCGAGCCCATGCTGTCCAACTTCCCGGAGATTCAGGCGGAGCATGCCGCGGCGGTGAAGAAGGGCGCGGAGTAGAGGCGGCGGGCGGCTGCCGGCGGAATGCGCCGGGGCTGTGTGTTTTGTCTTTGCTTCCTCTAAAAGATAACAATATGATATGGAAAAGTCCGGTGCGGGCGCCTTTGCGGGCGCCCTGCCCGGACTTTTTGATTCTGCTGATTAAGGTCTGAAATTGAAAAATCTGAGGAAAATTTCAAAAAGGACGATATATCGGCTACATCCGGCAAAATTATGTGTTATACTCCGGACACAGAAAAATGGGAACTGTTATTGGGATGATCCCACAGTTGTTTTTGGCGACAATGAAAGACAACTATGGATTGTATTATGACATTTGTAAAGCAAAATGCTTTACAAGG
Organism: Lachnospiraceae bacterium; assembly: GCA_021202575.1. GTDB lineage: Bacteria > Bacillota > Clostridia > Lachnospirales > Lachnospiraceae > RGIG6307. The sequence continues at coordinate 2,013 of JAJQCU010000226.1, read as the reverse complement.
AAGGGGAGGCTGTGCTATGATACGCCAAAAGGGAGGCGTGAAGTATATGGCACAGACAATGGTAAATATTCGAATGGACAGTGAATTGAAAAAAAGCGTGGAAGAGGTCTGCTCTGAAATGGGCCTTTCCATGACGACTGCTTTTACGCTTTTTGCCAGAAAACTCAGTCGGGAAAGGCGTATCCCGTTTGAGATTACAGGAGAACTGCCAAAAGAAAGCGCATTTCAGATTTTTATGAAAGGTGTAAACGGATTTTCAGATGACTTCCTTTCTGAGGGCAGGGAATGTGAGATTTTGAGGGAAAGGGAAGAATTCTGATGTATATGCTGGATACCAATATCTGTATTTACGCGATTAAGAATAAGCCGGAGGCGGTTTTTCATCGGATCTGGGAAAATATGGGCAGCGGGCTTAGTATTTCCGCGATTACGCTTGCTGAACTGGAGCATGGCGTGGCGAAAAGCGGTTTCCCTGAAAAAAACAGGGCTGCGCTTACCAGATTCCTTGCAGTGATGGATGTGCTGTCATTTGATGGGGCGGCTGCCGGAGAGTACGGCAGAATTTGTGCGTATCTGCAGAGAAAAGGAACTCCTATAGGTACAATGGATATGCTGATAGCCGGACATGCTTTGGCAAAGGGCAGAATTCTGGTGACAAATAATGTAAGAGAATTTGAGAGGGTACCGGGACTGAGAATTGAAAACTGGTCAGAATAAGGAGAAGAGATAAGGTTCAGAAAAATTTTCAGGAAAATTTCAAAAAGGACGACATATCGGCTACATCCGGCAAAATTATGTGTTATACTCCAAAGACAATATTTCTTTGGAGGAAAAGGACATGCGGGGAAGAGTTTTTTTCAGAAAAGCGGCCGCGGTTATTCTGGCGGCGGCTTTGGGCATGGCGTGTCTTCCGATGTCAGCGGCGGCGAACAGCGGAATGGAGGCTGTTGAGCTGCAGGCAGAGGAGGAAACGGAGCCTTCAACGAAAGAAGCTGTGCCGGAGACGGCAGCTGAGACAGACACAGGAGAAAACGGGGAGTACGAAGAGGACGAACAGGGAGAACAGGAAGAGGATGCCGGAAGTGACGCGGACGAACAGGAAGAGGACGCCGGAAGTGACGCCGACGAACAGGAGGAGAATACTGAAAGCGATGTGGGAGGGCAGGAAGAGGACATCAGAAATGAAGTGAACGAACAGGAAGAGGACGTTGAAAGTGGCGTGGACGAACAGAAGGAGGATATCGGAAGTGGCGCGGAAGAGAGCCTGAAGGAGAATGCTGAGAATGACGAAAATGAGTTGGAGGAAAGCATCGCAATGATTCTGATGGAGGAGGAAACGGAGACAGTCTCCGGAGAGGAAGCTGACGCTGACAGTGAGACGGAGGCAGTGCTTCTTTCCGTTGCGGAGGATCTGTGCCAGCTGAACCTGATCGTGCTTGCCGGGGATGAGGTCACCGCGCTGGAGGGCGCTGTTTTTACAATTGAAAGGCAGTTGACAGATGCTGACTCGTGGGAATATCTGGAAGGCGACGGCACGGTATTTACGGACCAGGACGGCAATGAGATTGGGGCATATACCTCGGAGGGGGACGGCGCCATTTCCGTGGGAAGTCTGGAGTCCGGTACCTACCGTGTGACTCAGGTACGGACGACGGCCGGATATTCCCTGATGGCGGATGCGCTTCTTGTGACGCTCCCGCGGGTTGTGACTGACAGTGGAAATAATTTGACAGGAACGGGTGAGGTATATTATTATGAAGTGACGTACACGATTGTCAACACCGCGGTTCTGCGGCTGCCGTACACGGGAGCGGATCTTGGTACGGTGTGGCTGACCGGATTTGCGGGGATGATTCTTGTGGCGGCGGCGTGGCTGATGCTTTGCGGATGGGACAGGCACAGTCGGCCGGAGATTGAATAATATTATATCAAAGTTACTATTCACAGCCGACTTGAGAGATATAAGCAGACTCGTCAAGCGTAGTTTGCTTGTAAGAGGCTGATTATATCTCT
>JAJQCU010000068.1 GCA_021202575.1 Lachnospiraceae bacterium | reverse complement strand
CCAGAGGCTTGTGTGAAACAAGTGGGTACTGTCCTTATAAATCCAGACCTCCCGCATCACGTCCCCTCCGTAGCTTCTTAAGAAAATATCCAGTCGGTCCATGAAGGAATCCTTTTTCCCGGCCATGCCGCCTCCTTTACCTGTATCCGGACAGGCTCCAAACAAAAATCACCAGTATTCCCGCCATGTACACGCTGCAGGCCTTTCCCGGCAGGCTGCCCCACAAAAGCCAGCGCAGGGATACGTCCATCAGCTCCGTCATGGTCACCAGAATCACCACACTGAGCACAATGATAATCGCCATCTCCACCTTCGCGACCCGTTTGACGCTCTGCTTCTCCTTTGCCGAGGTCAGATACCTCTGGGTGCTTTTGCGGGAGCTCTGCAGCACATACACAAAATCACAGTTATACATGCTGCACACATTCAGGTTATGAATAAATTCCTGCCACTTGGGATGCTCCAGCTCCAGCTTCAGCCGTTCCAGAATCATCCGGCTGCTCAGGCCCTGGTCACGCAAAGAATCAATCCTCCGCAGGACCTGTCCCACCGGCCCGCGGATATACTCCCCGCAGTGGGCCAGAATCGCCACCGAATCCTCCTCCGTGGCTGAAAACCCTTCCGCCAGGTTAATAGCCTCCAGCAAGTGCTCCTCCGTTCTTTTGTACCTCCTTGTCCTCATCAGGCTCAAAACCGCCGCAAAGCAGGCCGGCACCCCGCAGGCGCACAGAAAGGCTGTTCCAAATCCCCTGCCCGCGCTGGCCAGAATCCACACCCAGAGGGCGGCGAAGCACTGAAAAAGCACCCAGAACTTCACGCTGACAAAGGGATATCTGCCCCGGATGCCGCTGTAGTACAGAGCAAGCTCCAGCCTGTCCGAAAGCCTCCTGCTGGCGGGGTCGGGCAGCACCCTGCACTTCACCGCCTTCTCCTGAGCCATGAGAAATTCATCGGAATAAAGCCGGATCTCCCGGATTCCCCTGGCGTCCATCCAGCCGACAAAGCACAGGCTGGCGCTGAAAACGCAGAGAAAAAGGACTGTATCAAGCATCCAGATCATAACCGCTTTCCCTTTCATAAATATTGCGCGTAACCAGGTTTCTCTTCTCATCCAGCTTCACCTCGGTGATGGTCCAGAGCTTGAAATCCCTCATATAGCACACGACGGAAATGCAGCCCAGCATTTTGCGGATTTCCTCCTGGCTGTAATCCGCCTCATACTTGACATAATCCGCCAGCTTGTACAGCGCCGCCTCGCCGTTCTGTCCGTGCACCGTGGCCAGTCCCAGATGGCCCGTGTACGCCGCGTTCAGAAAATACAGCGCTTCCCCGCCCTTGATCTCGCCGATGACAATATAGTCCAGATCCAGCAGAAGGGCGTTGATGCTCAGCTCCTTTAAGCCGTAGCGGACCTTGCTCTCTCCCCGCTGCTCCAGCACATGCTGGAACATCATGTCCGGGTGGACCTTGGAAAAAAGCTCCTCATTTTCCTGCACCACCAGAACGGACTTGTCCCTGGGAATCTCGTCCAGCAGCGCATTTAAAAGCGTGGTCTTCCCGCTGGCTCCCTTCCCCGCGATGAGGACATAGCCCTTTCTGATCTGCTTTCGCAGATAGTCCATATGCTTCCCGCTCAGCATGCCCATCTCCTTCAAATCCTCCAGACTGTGCTTTTTCTTGGGGATTTTGCGGATATGCAGATAGGGCGTGTCCACCGAATTGATGATGGACTGGCTGATGTTGAACCGCAGAATGAAATCCTTGCTGCTGTTCTTGTCCGTAAAGCTCTGCATGGCGTTGGTCCTGGAGATGCTGACCTGGTTTTTGGCGGCCACAAACTCTGTGAACTGCCTCAGCTCCTGGACTGACCCAAAGGACAGCTCGCTGTCCTCCCGCCTTCCGAGCCGCTTGATACGGATTCTGTTGTAGGAGAGTACCTTGATGTCGGATATCTCATCATCCTTAATCAAAGGATCCAGCACATGATACCCGTGAAAATACTGAAAGGACTCCTCCCTGACCATGATTTTGGCCTCTGTGATTTCTTTTGGCAAAAATTGCATAAAAAATGACCTCCTTACCTTATATAGGCACGAGGAGGCCGATTCGTTACAAACTTTTTTTATTTTTTTGAAAAAAAATTTTTCACCCCTTCTTTGACGGATGATATATCATGAGCAAAGGGCGCTCATTATATCATCTGTCATTCTCGGAAATCCGGTAAATGACGCTCTCCAAAACCTTCGCGGCAGCATCCGCGTCCTGAAGCGCCGTGATAATGGCTTTGGAAAACTCAATGGCGCAGCCCATGCCCCTGGCGGTAATCACATTGCCGTCCACCGTGCAGGCCAGGTAAGTGATTTCGGCGCCGGCCAGGTCCTTCTCAAAGCCCGGATAGCAGCAGGCCTTTTTCCCCTTCAGAATGCCCAGATGTCCCAGGACGCTGGGAGCCGCGCAGATGGCGCAGACATATTTCCCGTCCGCCGCAAAGCGCTTGAGCTGCTCTGTCAGCGCGGGAACCTGCTCCAGATTTCTGGTGCCCGGCATTCCCCCCGGCAGAATCAGCATATCCAGCTGTTCAAAGTCCAGCGCTTCCACCTGGGTATCCGTCCTCACGCAAACCTGATGGGAGCTGGTCACATATTCCGACCCGGTCACGGACACCATCTGAATGTCAATACCGGCCCGGCGGCACAGATCCACCACCGTCAGGGCTTCAATTTCCTCGTAGCCCTCCGCAAAAAATATCGCCGCTTTTTTCATTTTGATTCTCCCTTCTTAACCGCTTATAAAAAATCTCTGATATCCCATCCTCTGAGCAGATACACCCGCGGGGCATATCCTGTGTAAATTTGCTCATCTGATTGTCCATCGGGAACGATTTTATAATGATATTGGTAAATTTTATTAAATATTTCTGAAAATGCTTCCCTTTTTTGTGGAAACTGTTATAATAAACACGGATTGGGGCGGTAGGAATGAAAGCCGCCCAAAGCTTCGCCTGAGGGCAAAGGAGAGTTTCATGGAAATCGAGCGAAAATTCACCATCAAAAGGCTGCCGGACAATCTGCGCGCCTATCCCTCTGTACACATAGAGCAGGGGTACCTGTCCACCGATCCCGTGGTCCGCATCCGCAAGGAGAACGACCATTATTACCTGACCTATAAGGGGCAGGGAATGCTGGCCCGGGAGGAGCACAATCTTCCTCTGACGAAGGAGAGCTACGAACATATGCTGCCCAAGTGCGACGGCAATATTATTTCCAAGAAACGGTACAAGATTCCCCTGGAGCACCCGGTCTTTTCCTCAGACTGCCCGGCCCCGCCGGACAATTACAGCCTGCTGATCGAGCTGGACGTCTTTGACGAGCCGTTCACGCCGCTGATCATGGCGGAGGTAGAGTTTGGCAGCCGGGCGGCGGCTGAGAGCTTCGTGCCGCCGGACTGGTTTTTAGAGGATGTGACTTATAACAGTAGTTATCACAATTCCAACATGAGCAGGATGAAGTTCTGATTCGTACAGATATTGTCGGGGCTATGGCCATTCTGCATCATTTTCACAGACCCGCACAGCGCACAGAGGCACTCGACAGGATAATCTCAGGCCAGAGCCCCTCTATATTGCAATGGCCATTGTGCATCAGGTCCACTGTATAGTTTTGGCCGCCGGGAA
>JAJQCU010000126.1 GCA_021202575.1 Lachnospiraceae bacterium | reverse complement strand
GACAGGCTCTCCCCGGACAATCAGGAGGTCGTGAAGGCTGTGCTTAACACACTTTCCGGGATGGAGCAGAAAGCGGAAGCACAAAGCAGCTCTGATGAAGAGACGGAAATAACAGCAGTCTGACAAACATTTGATCCGAATATCTGAAAAGCCCCCTGCCGGGGAGTTTATTCCGGCGGGGGCTTTTTTGCGTTTTGCCGGTAATGACATTTTTTCGCTTAAAATACCTATGTTTTTATGTTTTGTCCGGATTTAACCGGTTTTGTGGGCAGATTCGAAGGATTTTTGCAAAGGAAGAATAAACCGGTGACTTGAAAATTCCTGTGGATTAGAGTAATATATCAATGTATGTGCCGGTATTTGGGCGCATATTCCGAGAAAGACGCCGGGAAACGCTTTTTTCCGGCGGAATAAAATTCAATATTTAAAAAGGACTATGATATTATGAAGCTGAATATTACATGCATACCGGGTGACGGAATCGGCCCGGAGATCGTGGCGCAGGCCAAAAATGTGCTGAACGCCGTCGCAGGGAAATATGGCCATGATCTGTGTTTTACGGATATCCTCATGGGCGGAGCGTCCATCGACGCCTGCGGGGAGCCGCTGACGGAGGAGGCCATCGCCACAGCCAAAGCGGCGGACGCGGTGCTGATGGGTTCCATCGGGGGCAATACCTCCACCTCGCCATGGTATCAGCTGCCGCCGGACAAACGCCCGGAGGCCGGACTTTTAAGGCTGAGGAAGTCTCTGAATCTTTTCGCCAACCTGCGGCCGGCTCTTTTGTATCAGGAGCTTAAGGCGGCCTGCCCTCTGAAGGAGGAGATCAGCGCTCAGGGCTTTGACATTATGATTATGCGGGAGCTGACCGGCGGCCTTTATTTCGGGGAGAGAAGGACCGTGGTGGAGAACGGCGTGCGCAGGGCTGTGGATACGCTGACCTATGATGAAAATGAGATTCGTCGGATCGCGATCAAGGGCTTTGAAATTGCCCGCAAGCGAAAGAGGAAGGTTACCAGCGTGGACAAGGCCAATGTGCTGGATTCCTCCAGGCTCTGGAGAAAGGTCGTGGAGGAGGTGGCCACGGATTATCCGGATGTGGAGCTCTCCCATATGCTGGTGGATAACTGCGCCATGCAGCTGGTGAAGGATCCGGCTCAGTTTGACGTGATTCTGACGGAGAATATGTTTGGCGATATCCTCTCGGATGAGGCCAGCATGGTGACCGGCTCCATCGGGATGCTGCCCAGCGCTTCTTTGAATGACACCAGATTTGGCCTTTACGAGCCCAGCCACGGCTCCGCTCCCGATATCGCGGGACAGGATATCGCCAATCCCATTGCCACGGTTTTAAGCGCCGCCATGATGCTGCGCTACAGCTTCGATCTGGACAAGGAGGCGGACGCGGTGGAGGCCGCGGTTCAGTCTGTCTTAAAAGAGGGGTACAGGACGGCGGATATCATGTCTGAGGGCTGCACTCTGGTCGGCTGCAGCCGGATGGGCAGTCTGCTGGCGGAGAGGATATCAGTATGACCGCGAAGAAAGCGTATTCCCGCATGGGATTTTTGTACCTGGTCTTTTCCCTGGCTGTGCTGGTAGTTCAGCTGATACTGAGTTATGTCCTTTACAGGTATACCCCGGCGCTTTATGACAGCTACAGCTTTCTGATGATTGTCTCCAGCCTGTCGCTGTACGGCACGGGGCTTCTGATTTTGCCATTAGGGGCGGGGAAGCTTGTGAGGGAGAAGACAGTCCCCCAAAAGCACCCTATGAAATTTTCGGAGCTTCTGCAGGCCTTTTGCGTGACATACCTGATTGTGATTGTCTCCAATCTGGTGGGACAGATCATGATCGGCCTGCTGGAATCCTTCCTTGGCGGCGCCGTTGTGAATCCGGTGGACGAGCTGGTGGAATACTTAAGCCCCCTGCCGGTTTTTGAGCGTACGGGGCTGATCGCGCCGGTCTTTGAGGAGTGGTTTTTCCGCAAAATCCTGGTGGACCGGCTGCTGGCCTATGGGGAGGCCGCGGCAATTCTTGCCTCCGGGCTTATGTTCGGGCTGTTTCACGGGAATCTGGATCAGTTCTTTTACGCTTTCGCCATCGGCTCTTTTTTCGCGTATATCTATATAAGGACCGGGAAGCTCCGTTATGTGATGCTCCTGCATGGAATGCTCAACGTCTTCTCCTCGGTGTTCTTAAGCCAGCTGCTGGAGCTGGTGAATCTGGACGTCTTTTACGCGGCGGCCACCGACACGATGGAGCTTATGCGGTACTGCCTGGAAAATCCGGTGGAGATTTCCGCGCTGGCCATCGCCGAGGGAGCGGCCTACTGCATCATGATCGCGGGGCTGATTTTCGTGATCCGGGGGAGGAAGAGGTTTTTCTTAAAGCCCCAGGCACAGCAGTCCCCAGATGGGGGGCAGATGAGGACAGCGCTGCTGAACGCGGGAATGATCTGTTATGTCGTGTATTCGGCGATATATATTATAGTAGAAACCGTGATGGAAATGGTGTGACATAACCTGATAAACGTAATAGTTTGACCAGTTTGAATATGAATTGATATGATACAAGGGACAGAAGGCCGGAAATTGAATGCTTAAGCAAGGTACGCCTTCGGGTGTGCGACGCGAAGCCAGTCCTTTAGGGCATTCGCATTTATGACTTTGGGGACCATGGTATCATATCCTTTTGGTACTTTAATTGACAGAAGCAGAAATGGAAAGGACAATAAAATATGAGAAGTGACAGTGTAAAGACCGGAGCCGCGCAGGCTCCCCACAGAAGCTTATTAAATGCGCTGGGAATGACCGAGGAGGAGAGAAAGCGCCCTCTGATCGGCATCGTCAGCTCTTACAATGAGATCGTGCCGGGCCATATGAATCTGGACAAGATTGTGGAGGCGGTGAAGCTGGGCGTGGCCATGGCCGGCGGAACTCCGGTGGTGTTTCCGGCCATCGCGGTCTGCGACGGGATCGCCATGGGCCATGTGGGAATGAAGTATTCTCTGGTGACCAGGGACCTGATCGCGGATTCCACGGAATGCATGGCCATGGCTCACGGCTTTGACGGCCTGGTGTGCGTGCCCAACTGTGACAAGAATGTGCCCGGTCTTCTGATGGCGGCGGCGAGAGTTAATATCCCCACCATCTTTGTCTCCGGCGGCCCCATGCTGGCTGGCCATGTGCACGGTCATAAAACGTCCCTTTCCTCCATGTTTGAGGCGGTGGGAGCCCAGGCCGCGGGTAAGATTTCCATGGAGGAGCTGACCTATTATGAGGAGAACGTCTGCCCCACCTGCGGATCCTGTTCCGGTATGTATACGGCCAATTCCATGAACTGCCTGACCGAGGCCATCGGCATGGGTTTGCGCGGCAACGGCACCATCCCGGCGGTTTATTCCGAGAGAATCCGCCTGGCGAAGCACGCCGGCATGCAGATTATGGAGCTGGTGGAGAAGGACATCCGGCCCCGGGATATCATGACGGAGAAGGCCTTTATGAACGCGCTGATTGTGGACATGGCCCTGGGATGCTCCACCAACACCATGCTGCACATTCCGGCTATTGCCCATGAGGCGGGGGTGGAGATCAATCTGGATATCGCCAACGCCCTGTCAGAGAGGACGCCGGACCTCTGCCACCTGGCGCCCGCGGGTCCCACCTATTTGGTGG
>JAJQCU010000096.1 GCA_021202575.1 Lachnospiraceae bacterium | reverse complement strand
TCACCACCATGACGATGATGAGGAACATGAGCATCATCACCACCATCACGATGAGGATGGACACGGGCATCATCATCACCACCATCATCACCACAGCGACGGAGAGTGCTGTGATGACCATGACGCGGATGAAATTTTCGTAAGCTGGGGCATGGAGACGCCAGCCAAATACACGAAGGAGGAAATTGAGGCAATCCTGAAAGCGCTGGACGACCAGAAGACCTACGGCCTGGTTCTGCGCGCAAAGGGTATGGTTCCGTCTCCGGACGGTACCTGGGTGTACTTTGATTATGTGCCCGAGGAGGAGAATGTCAGGGAAGGAAAGCCGGATGTGACCGGTAAATTCTGCGTCATCGGCTCTGACCTGAAGGAGGAGAACCTGGGTAAGCTCTTCGCAAAGTAAAGATGTCCGCTGACGCGGACAACTCTGTAAGCGATGGATAACGCTGCCCTGAATATCTGATTTTTCAGGGCAGCGTATGCTGATATCGGACAAAAGGAGACGACATGATTCCTGTATATATCATCAACGGTTTTCTGGACAGCGGCAAGACCGAATTTATCAATTATACCATCTCTCAGCCCTATTTTCAGACGAGAGACAAGACCTTGCTTATCGTCTGCGAGGAGGGAGAGGTGGAGTATGACCCGGCGCTTTTAAAGAAAAGCCGTACCTCCGTGGAACTGATTGAGGAGGAAAAGGACTTCAACAATGCCAATCTGACCGCGCTGGAAAAAAAGCACCGCCCGGGCCGGATTATCATTGAGTGGAACGGCATGTGGAACTTCAAGGATATGAAGCTGCCTCGGAACTGGGAGGTGGAGCAGCAGATCACCATGATCGACGGCAGTACCTTCCAGTTGTATTACACTAATATGCGGTCTCTTCTGGCAGAGATGATCCGTAAGACAGAGATGGTCATCATGAACCGCTGCGACGGCCTGGATGACCAGCTTCCCTCCTTCAAGCGCAATTTGAAGGCGGTCAACCAGCAGATGGACGTGGTCTTTGAGAATGCTGAGGGTGAGATGTCCAACCTGTTTGAGGAGGATCTGCCCTACGATTTGAAGGCGGACGTGATTGAGCTGGACGATTCCAATTACGGGATCTGGTTTATTGACACCATGGATCATGTGGAGAGATACGTGGGCAAAACCTTTTCCTACCTGGCTCAGGTGGGCAGGCCGGACGACTACCCGAAGGGATATTTTTTGCCGGGACGGCTGATCATGACCTGCTGCGCTGAGGATATTTCCTTCTTTGGCTTCGCCTGTGAGTACGCCGGAGCCGAGGGCCTGCGGGTGGAGGAATGGGTGAAGGTCACCGCCAGAATGGATCTGGAGGAGTGGATGGATTACGAGGGAAAGGGACCTGTGATGAAGGCCGTTTCCGTTGTAAAGGTTAAGGGACCGAAGGAGAGGGTGATCAGCTTCAGCTGAAGCCTGTCAGGAACGTGCGGCCAGACTGCACTGTAAACTGGCGGCTTTTCATGGAAAACAGGCGAAAACAGGCAGGGATGAGCGGGAAAAGCCGCTGCTTTACAGACGGCTCAACAGAGTTATGCCGCGTGATCCGGAAAGGAACCTTTTATGGCAATACAGGATGACAAAAATCTGCTTCAGCTGAAAAAAAGATTTCAGGATCTGGCCCGCCGCTCCTATGAGCAGAATATCTTTACTTTTACCCCCATGCTGGGCCTGGCGGAGCAGACTGCGTTCTGGGAATCGGAGCCGGCCCTTCGTTTCGCGGGCTACAGCGTGAACGGCGGCAGGGAAAACGCGGAGCGGGTGATGATCCGCTTCGGCAATGAGAAGGACCTGGGCTATGAGCAGCCCTTTCCCATCAGTCTGGTGCATATCCGCCCTCTTCAGGCTAAATTTTCCGATGATTTTACTCACAGAGATTTTCTGGGGGCGTTGATGAACCTGGGAATTGAGAGAGACCTTCTGGGAGACATTCTGGTGGGGGAGAGGCAGGGCTATCTGTTTTGCCAGACCTCCATCGTGGATTTTCTGTGCGGGGAGCTTAAGCAGGTGAAGCACACCACGGTGATCTGTGAACCGGCTGAATCGCTGGCGGAATATCAGGAGAATCCGCCCGTGCGGGAAAATATTCTGGTGGCCAGCGTCCGCCTGGACGCCCTGATCGCTCAGGTCTATCATTTATCGCGAAGCGACAGCGCTGAGCTTTTCCGGCAGAAGAAGGTCTTTGTGTCCGGCAGGCTCTGTGAGAATAACAGCCGGGAGTGTAAACCGGGGGAAGCGGTCACTGTGCGCGGCTATGGCAGGTTTTATTATGACGGCGTCGACCATACCACGAAGAAAGGAAAACAGAGCGTTAATCTTCGCGTCTATCGATGAATGGAATGTTTGATTATTCGGTGGAACAGTGGCTGTTCTTTTTTTATATTTACTGCTTCTTCGGCGGGGTCTTTGAATCTACCTATGTCTCGTTGAAGAGTCATCATTTTGTCAACCGCGGCTTTATGCACGGGCCTTTCCTTCCGCTGTACGGAACCGGGGCTATCATGATGCTGGTGGTCAGTCGTCCCTTCGCGGACAATCTGGTTTTAACCTACGCGGCGGGCTGTGTGGGAGCCACGGTGCTGGAATACCTGACAGGCGCCTGGATGGAGGCCATGTTCAAGGTCCGCTACTGGGATTATTCTGATAAGAGATTTAATGTGAAGGGCTATATCTGCCTTGGCTCCAGCCTGACGTGGGGGCTGCTCACCATCCTGATGACCAGGGTGGTACATACGCCGGTGGAGAGCCTGATGCTTTCCATTCCGCCGCGGCTTCTGATAGTTCTGGTGCTGGCGCTGACGGTGTACATTGCGATTGACCTGGTTTTGTCCTTCAGGGACGCTTTTGCCTTGCGGGATGTGCTGGTCAGGCTGGAGAAGGTCAGACAGGAGGCTTCTTTGTGGCAGGAGAAGCTGGCTGAGGCCGTGGACGTGGCCCAGGAACAGCTTTCAGAGAGGAAGGAAAAATATACTCAGGATCTGGAGCAGTGGAAAGAAAATCTGCCAAAGCCGGATGTGGATCTGGAACAGTGGAAGGAGAAGCTGTCGAAGCCGGATCTGGAACAGTGGAGGGAGAAGCTGCTCAGGCTGGAGCTGGATTTAGCGCAGTTGAAAGAGAGACTGCCAAACCCCGGCCTGGATATGGAACAGCGGAAAGGAAAACTGCTTCCCTCCGGACTGGAACCGGAGCAGTGGAAGGAGAGATTATCCCAGTATCTGCCGGATGCTGAGGGCTTTAAAGAGACCATGCAAAAGCGCGGAGTGGATCCTGAGCAGATTTTCAAAAGGATCGAGAATACCCGCAGCCAGTACGCGGAGTTAAAGGAGCGCATCAGCGGCATGTCGCTGCATCCGCTGAAGGATAACCCGACCCTTTCCTCCCGCAGATTCGCCGAGTCCTTAAAAGAACTCCGGGAAGAACTGAAACGGAATAAAGAAGACGGAAAAGACGGCGCGGCTTAGGAACCCTGCCGTAGAAGTGGGACCGATCTTGACAGAAGCTGTGCTGATTGAGCACGGCTTCTGCTATTTCAGGAGGAATGCTCGTTGTTCATAAAACGGTAATCAATCAATTTTAAAAGAATGGCGACTGTCATGCAGGATTGGTTACAAAATATGAATGAGAAAAATAGCGGATTTTTCAGTGCCTAATT
>JAJQCU010000343.1:1870-3682 GCA_021202575.1 Lachnospiraceae bacterium | reverse complement strand
CCAGAGTAACCGCAGCCGACCACCTGCACCCGCAGGAAGCGCATGTCAAGCCCATCCACCCCGAAGAACTAATCCATCAGGACCTTTCTGGAATCCTCCGGCATCTTAGACAGCAGATATGCGCAGGAATCCGTCATGGCTCCCCCAAAGCCGTCGATGCGTTGAAAGGTAACCTGCGGATAGAGATTGACCACCTCATTTTCCACATGATCCGGAGACGCCGGTTCCGCGGAAACCTCCGGTTCATATGTTTTTATCAATGCCTCTCCGGCGGCAGAGTATAAAATTTTCTGTTGTGCTTTCATATCTTTTTTATCCTTTCACAATCACCCGCACCCTGTCCAGGTTCTTGCACTGGGTAAAAATATCCTCCAAAGTTCCTTTACGGTTGCTCTTCACCTTAATCACCGGGAAATAAACGCCGGGCTTTGAGAAGCTGTGCGCGGTGGTAACCGTTGCCTGCTCCCCGTTTTCTGACAGGTTCAGCTTTTCCTCCCGGGTAAAATCCCCGGTCTTTTCATAATCCCAGGCCGCCGCCGTTACCCTGCCGGTCCCCGCCGGGACTTCGATCTGTGCCGTAAAGGTTACGGCCTCACCCACACTGACGGTGACGCACTTTTCCCCGTTGGCAAGGGCGTGAACTACAGGCTGCAGCCCGTGCCGTTTATCGGCGTTTTCCGGTACAATGATCTGCCCATCCTCATATTGATAGCTGGTGTTTGGCGCGGGTGCGACGCCCTTCTCACACCAGTCCGCCACATCCAGCAGCGCCTGATGCAGGATGCCCAGGTAATCCACCTGGTGCCAGGGATCATCCAGATATCCGGCCCGGTCGTCATGGATGCAGTTGTCATTGTAATACAGACGGAAATGATCCGCTGTCTGGTCTCCAAGGCAGCCTTCCACCTTGCGCAGATACCAGTCCCCGTGCCAGGGGCTGGCGCTTTCATCCAGCAGGGAGCACACGGCAATCATTTTGCCATGAATATCCCCACTCTGGATACTTCCGCCGCCGTTACGGGCTATCTCCGGAGCAATCAGCATGGGAAGCTGGGGATAAAGAGGCTTTCCCTCCGGATCCTTAAACTGATCATATACCTTGAAGGAGGAATCCGGCACCTGGTGCCTGTGCAGCGTCTGCATGGCCAGATAATCGCTGTTATCGATCATGATCCGGTCACCGACAGCCAGCCCTGCCAGGGCGTCCTGGCTGTTGCCTCCGTCAAAGGCGCTGCTGACCGTCACAATTCCGTCCTCAATGGTCTCAATACTGCACTCTTTTCCGGCGGCTGCCCCGTCCAGCACACGGATTCTGCAGTGGAACAGATAAGAACCCTCCGGAGGCTGTTCGGACATCCGGATCAGGGGCGTCTCCACATTGCCGACCATGGTATTGATCCAGCTGTTGTCCACGCTGGTAAATTCTCCGCCCTTTTCCTTCTTTCGGCTGATCAGCTCTTTCACGGTGGTCACAAAACGGACCCTTGCCTTTGCCTCGGAACTGTCAGGATCCGCCCCCGCAAAGCCTTCTTTTGTCCAGAACTCCGTGAAATACTGTGGGTAGATTGCGTAGACATAGGGGGCCAGGACCATCAGAGAGCCATCGCCCATAAAGGGGGTGCAGAACCATGCCCTGGGAGGGAAGCCCATGGAAGTGGCCTCCGCAAGGACGTCCGCCTGCTCTTTTGTCAGCCCGTCCGCCGCGATACCGCTGCCGCCCGGCTCCAGATTATCCATCACTCTGGCCATTCCTTCATCTCCCAGCACCCGCATGGCGCGAGCTCTGGGACAGAAGGTGTTGGGCGCGGGCAT
>JAJQCU010000343.1:0-1860 GCA_021202575.1 Lachnospiraceae bacterium | reverse complement strand
GCCATGGGGTTGGCGATGACGTAGGGCACTGCCCCGTCCCATACATTTTCTGTCATTTCCATGCAGCTCATGGTCTTGAAGCTGCCCCCGCTGCCCCCGAATATATACCCGTATGGCCGCTTGATCTCCCCGTACAGTTTCCCGGCGATAACCCGGCTGTATTCCGCGGCATTAGAGCTGGTCTTATAAAGTCTTGCGGCATCGCCGCCCAGAATAAAACCGCCCTGATTGGAAACCACATAGTAAGCACCATGGGTCAGCGCAAAGCTGATCTTGTCGTCCTCCCCGGTCAGATGCTCGCTCTCATGCTCGTCCTCCGGCGCCGGAGATACATACTGAAAAAACCTTCCCTCATATTTCTCTTTTACCGGAAAATAAAAGCAGAACCGGCATTCATTCTCCCCGTTAATATCAGTTCCCCGGAATCCCCCATGGACATAGAAATGGCGCACGGGGGTGTCTCTCCACTCCTCCACATCTGTGTAGGGCTGGCTGTAATATGAATCTTCCTCTGGAACATATAAAATCTTTTCACTCATCTTTTTATCCTTTCACTCCTGCTAACGATTTTATCCCTTTTTATATTGTGCCTTTCACGCCTGCTGATTTTCACCGCGCTTTTGCTCCAGATCCGCTCTGATCTGCGGCATCTTCTTATCCAGCCTGTACAGAAGCAGGGTCAGCGCCACCACCAGCCACAAAATCGCGGGAATGATGGAATACAGGCTGCGGATCATGGACAACGCGCTGTCCGGTATCAGGTTCACATCCGCAATATAGCCGGATGCCGTCAACAGCACACCCAGGATGCCGGCACCCGCCGCGCTCCCCAGCTTCGTGGCGAAGCCGGTAACGCTTCCCAGCGTGCCCTCCATTCTCGGGTTCCCTTTCCATTCATTAAAATCCGCGCACTCAATAATCATCAGGTTAATCAGCATGGAAATCGGCACACTGCCCATCCCATATAAAACCGCGGCCAGGCCAAGGAGCGCGATATTGTTCAGAGCGAAATAATTGATAACGTACCCCACCACACTGATGACGCAGCCGATCAGGATCAGCCTGGAGATCGATATTTTTTTCAGGATTTTAGGTACAAACAGCATCATCGGAATGGCCAGAAGCTGAACGGCGCTGACCAGGCTGTACATGGACAGGTTCTGTACCACATAGGTGAAATAATAGACGCCCACGCCCATGTTCGTCACAAAATTACATACAAACAGTGTGAAAGCTACAATATAAATATAATAATTGGTACTCAAAAGCCTTTTTACATCCGCAAAGCTGATTTTATTTTTTTCACCCACGGCGCTGACGTCCACATCCACAGTCTCTTTGATAAAGAAGAATCTCAGAATACCGATCATGGCCATGGGAATAGCAATACAGGCCATCAGGAAGCTCCCGCCGGAGGCGTCCACCGCGATATTGTCCACCAGCGTGGGGATAGCGATATTGAAAGCGGCCACACCGACCATGGAGATGATCGCGCCGGTGGAATTGATGGAAACATACTGCTCCTGATAGCGGAAAGCCCGGCAGCAGTATACGTTATTGTTGGCGGTGAGCAGGGTGTAGAAGACGCTGTTTACCAGGGCGTACATGCAGAAAATCCACACGCACTTGGCAATGGTGGAAAAACCGACAGGCGTTGTGAACATCAGCCAGATGCTCAGCCACATGCCCACAATGCTCCACTCATAGGGGCGCCCCTTTCCCCAGCGGGTATGGGTGTTGTCTACAATATAACCGGCGATCACGTCCGAGAACGCGTCCAGAATTTTGCTGCCCACCAGAATAACGCTGACCAGCGCCGGTGTAATCCCCAGCGTGTCCGTGCAGTAGATGGACAGATAC
>JAJQCU010000051.1 GCA_021202575.1 Lachnospiraceae bacterium | reverse complement strand
GCACAGTATTTGTAGGACTGGTTATCATCATCCTTCTGTGCAAATGTATGAGTGCGATCGTAATGTGGAGTGAGAGCAGAAAGAAAAAGGAAGCTGTTAACGTAAGCCAGGCCGCTTCCGCAAGCGAAGGAGAAGCGGACACGCAGGCTGCGGATCAGCAGGAAATTCTGACCGCGGTAACCGCGGCCATCGCTGAATCCCTGGGAAAGGATATCCGCGATATTAAGGTATTGTCATTCAGACAGGTGTAACTGTCAGGGAAACAGATCACCGGATCAACTAACAATAAGAACGAATAAGAAATGGAGATAAGTCATGAGAAAATACAGTGTAAAAATAAACGGCGTCCATTATGAAATTGAAATTGAGGAAATCACCGGCTCATCATCCGCCGCTTCCTCAACCACGTTTTCAAGACCGGCCTCCCCCGTGAAAGCCGTGGGAGCTCCGACCATCCAGGCCTCCTCCCCGGTAAAAGCTCCTGTTCCCAAACCGGCCGCGGTTCCCGCTTCCGGAAGCGGCAGACAGGTCAACTCCCCCATGCCCGGAAATGTCTTAAAAGTGAATGTGCAGGAAGGGCAGTCTGTCAAAAAAGGAGATATCCTTTTTATTCTGGAAGCCATGAAAATGGAAAACGAAATCTTCGCCCCCTGTGACGGAACAGTCACCTCCGTAAGCGTCTCCGCCGGCACCTCAGTCACCTCCGGCGCGCCTTTGTGCTCCATCGCCTGACGCACCGGGCCCTATATTTTATCATTCTGGAAGGAGAGAAAAATGGGAAAATTTATACAGACCACCGGCTTTTATATGCTGTTTTCCGATTTTGCGCAAAACGGCTGGAAGACGCTGATCATGCTGCTGATCGGCCTGCTTTTGCTCTGGCTGGCCATTCACAAAAAATTTGAGCCTCTTTTACTGATGGGCATCGCTCTGGGGGTACTGATCACCAATCTGCCCGGCGCGAATCTCTATCATTCCGCGATCTGGGACGCTTATACCTACGGCTGCCCCTACGATTCCGCCAATGACGCTATTCTTTACGACACACAGACCGGTACTGTCATCAGCCCGGAGGATTACTCAGCCTCCCTGGACGAGACCGCCTCTGAACCGCACATTATAGAAGAAATTTCATTCACCGATATCGTACATTACGGCGGACTGCTGGATATTCTTTACATCGGAGTAAAATCCAGTCTTTACCCCTGCATTATCTTTATCGGAATCGGCGCCATGACGGACTTCGGCCCGCTGATTGCCAATCCCATTTCGCTTCTTCTTGGAGCGGCTGCCCAGGTTGGGATTTTCTTAACCTATCTGGGCTGTACGATTTCCGGCCTGTTCACCCAGCAGCAGGGCGGCGCCATCGGCATCATAGGAGGCGCCGACGGGCCTACCGCTATTTACACCGCTTCCAAGCTGGCCCCTGAGCTTCTGGGTGCCATAGCTATCGCCGCTTACTCCTATATGGCGCTGGTGCCGGTGATTCAGCCTCCTATCATGAAGCTCCTGACCACAAAAGAAGAACGCTGCATCGTCATGAAAGAGCTTCGGCCGGTCTCCCAACTGGAAAAAATCCTCTTTCCGATTATGGTCATCATCTTTGTGTCCCTTCTGGTTCCTTCCGCGGCTCCTCTGATCTGCTGCCTGATGTTCGGTAATCTTCTCACAGTGTCCGGCGTCACGGAAAGGCTCAGTAAAACCGCGCAGAATGAGCTGATGAACATTGTTACCCTGTTCCTCGGCATCAGTGTGGGAGCCACAGCCACAGCGGAACGTTTCCTGACCGCGCAGACTCTGGGAATCCTTGTCATGGGCGTGGCGGCCTTTGCCATGGGCACAGCTTCCGGAGTATTACTGGCAAAGTTCATGAACCTTTTCCTGAAAAATAAAATTAACCCTCTGATCGGTTCCGCCGGCGTTTCCGCCGTGCCCATGGCCGCCCGCGTTTCTCAGAAGGTCGGTCAGCAGGAGGATCCCTCCAACTTCCTCCTGATGCACGCCATGGGGCCGAACGTGGCCGGCGTGATCGGCTCAGCCATCGCGGCCGGTGTGCTGATTTCCATTTTGGGGTAATCCCCGATGACATCTTCCGTATGAAATATCCGTGTTCCATGGAGGAAATAACATGAGCAGCGACATTGTAATGACAGAAAAGGAGGCAGTCGAAAAATTTGTCCATGACGGCGACTGCCTCGCCCTGGGCGGCTTCGTCACCAACAGGCGACCCTATGCCATGGTGCGTGAGATCATCCGCCAGGGAATCAAAAATTTATATCTGGAGGGCGGTCCTTCCGGCGGCGACATGGATATGTTGATCGGTGTGGGCGCGGTAACGGCCATGAACGCGGCTTATATTTCCAACGCTGCCTTCAGCGCGGTCTGCAGGCGCTACACCGATGCTGTCATCCATCACAAAATCCTGTATGAGGATTATTCCATGGATGTACAGACCATCCTGTATCACGCGGCCGCTCTGGGGCTTCCTTATGTTCCCGTAAAAAATATGCTGGGATCTGATCTGGCGGACAAATGGGGGATCTCTGAAGAAGAGCGAAAAAAGCACCCCAAGCTTCCACCGGTCAAATTTCTGATTGAGGATGATCCCTTTCATCCCGGCGAAAAGCTCTGCCTGATACCAACGCCGACAATCGATGTGGCCATCATCCACGCTCAGTACGCCAGTCCTGACGGAACTGTCAGAATTGTGGGGCCTGTCTTTCAGGACGAAGACATCGCCATCGCCGCCAGAAGAACCATCGTCAGCTACGAACACCTGATTTCCAATGAGGAAATCCGCAGAAATCCCGAGCTCAATACGCTGCCCGGCCTTTCTGTGGACGCGGTGGTTCCCCTGAAATTCGGCGCTTCCCCCTCTCAGTGCTTTGGCTGCTATGATTATGATGTCAGAGACTACCGGATTTATGCCCAGGCAAGCAGGACGCAGGAGGATTTTGACCGTTATATCCAGGATACGGTATTTGCTCATCCTTCTCACAAAGACTGGCTGGCCGCCAAAAACGCGGACTGGCTTCTGACGCTTGAAGTTCAGCCGGACAAAGGATACGTCCCGGGACTGAATTCCATGGAATAAAACAATAAAGCAGACCTGTTTTCAGGGAATGTTCTGTCTGGAAATCAGTAAAATGCCATTTTGATAAGGAGTGCCATGAAATGAAGTGGACAAGCAGACAAATGATCGCCATCGCCCTGGCCAGACAGGTGGAGGATCACAAAGCCTATATAGTAGGAACCGGTTTGCCATTGATCGGTGCCACCCTGGCCAAAAACACTCACGCACCAAACGCCCGGCTGATTTTTGAATCCGGCGTTTTTGAGGGCTGTCCTCAGGAGGTTCCCAAGAGCGTTTCCGACCTTCGGGTCAATTCCGGCGCTTCCGTGCTGTGGCCTCAATACCGCTATTACGGTTTTCAGACCCTTTCCGCCATAACCAATAAGATTGACGCCGGCTTCATCGGCGGAGCCCAGATCGACCCTTACGGAAATATCAACTCCACCTGTATCGGAGAATATGGACGACAGACCAACCATTTCTCAGGCTCCGGCGGGGCCAATGGAATTGCCACCTTCTGCGATACCATCATTATCATGACTCATCAGAAACGGCGTTTCGTCGAAAAGGTGGACTATATTACCAGTCCGGGCTGGATTGATGGCCCTGGTG
>JAJQCU010000031.1 GCA_021202575.1 Lachnospiraceae bacterium | reverse complement strand
TCCTGATACTGATTAAATTTTGTTCCCACAATCTCATGTGTGACATCATTCACGCCCCAGATAAAATATCCGTATTTTTTATGATGGAAAGCAGCCGCGTTCGACAGTGCCGACACATACTCGCCCAGTGCCTCCGGCTGATACCAGTTTTCTTTCAGTTCAAACCATTCCTGCTCATCATGGAATGCACATAATTCATGTACAATCTGCCTGATATCCATAAATTGTGCTCCTTTCCAATTTATTCCCAGCCGAAACCATTGTAACACGTTGGGAATAAAGTTGGAAATAAATTTTTTAATTCTTTCCCTGCCCCGCTTTTTCTACTCTTGCCCTCTATCCCGCTATAATCTCATAGAGGTTCGTATTATATAAATGTTACAACTCTGTATCCTTGCTGATATGATTGTCAAAAAGCACCATCACGCTGCCACATTGCTATCGTTCTATATTTGCTGAAATTCTGACATCAGGCTGATAAACGAGGAAGCAACCGGACAACATGAGAAATTGTCCCCAAAAAATGGAAATCAGAAACATTTTTGTAAAAAATCGGCAGTATGTTGACAGTTTCATAAATCGATTGCTATAATCAGGGCGGCATATCGGATATAAGGAGTAAATACGCAGTGTATTTCCGATTACTTCATGAAAACAAAAGCTCTTGAAAACGGAGAGGTACAAAATGCGAATTTTATTTGAAATGGATAAAAAGGATTATGTTCCCGGCGGAAGCGTTTTCAGCAGGCCCTCTGCAAGAGCGGTCATCCCCAAAGACGGAAAAATAGCAATGGTGTACAGCCGGAAATACCATTATTATAAATTTCCGGGCGGAGGCATAGAAGCCGGTGAAGGTATGGAGGACGCCCTGATAAGAGAAGTATCAGAGGAGACGGGCTTATGCGTTATCAGAGATTCTATTCGGGAATATGGTCAGGTTCATCGCATTCAGAAGGGTGCAAAAGAGGATATTTTTATACAGGATAATTATTATTTCCTGTGCCGCGTGAAGGAGGATACCGAACAGCAAAATCTGGACAGGTATGAAGCAGAGGAAGGCTTTACGCTTGAGTTTCTGAAGCCGCAGTCCGCAATTGATGTAAACAGAGAAACCATACTGGATGATTTCACTCAGGTGATGCTGGAACGGGATGCGCTTGTGTTGGAATTACTGATACAGGAGGGATATTTTGAAGGCGGAGACGGGCTGGCCGCGCCTGAAAAAGGCGCGGCTAATTAAGAGCGGGCACCGAAAACATCTTTGTTTAATCGCTGTAAAGGTTTAAAGTCCCCGGAGGCCACATACTCCAGAATGCTTTTTTTCAACTGCAGGGAAGCCGGGTCCGTTCCTGCCAGGTCGAAGCCGCAGAATAAAATGTCGGCGCGGCCCACTCTGGCCTCGAAGAGGGGCGAGAGGCGGGTGTTGTCGTAAAAGTTGGGCACGGGCTCCACGATGGGGGTGAAATCCTCCGGGAAGGAGCCGGTGTCCATATTTTTGGAATGGATGACCGGTTCACGCCACTGGAAATCCGTATAGCGCTCCGTGGGAAAAGAGTGGAACACCGGGTGAGTGTGGTCGATCATCATGCCGCAGGTCTTTTTCGAAGGGAAAAAGGCCGGGGACCAGAAGACGGGCTCGAAGCTGCCGTCGATAGCGTCCGCAAGGCCGTCCGCGGTGACAATGGCCCTGCCGCCGTCGGCGATCAGCCGCCGCAGTTTGTAAGAATCGGCGCGGAGGATGGGTACGGGACACTCCGGGAAGGGGGTGTCCGCGAGATTTTCCATGACATAGAGGTTCCAGGTGTTGGTGTGGCCGTTTACGGTGACAGAAGCCTTCAGGATCGCGGGGGCGGTGATGCCGGTAAGAGGAATGTCCGAATTATTATACTCCTCGCAGGCCACGATATTATCCTTTGTCAGGTCATAGGCGGCGCATACCACGCCCTCGCTTTCCTCCGCCAGCCTCATATAATTATATACCGTTCCGTTCCAGGCAATGGAAGAGCCCTGAAGAGCGGCGAACGCGTCATCATCCGAAATCGTGTTGGACAGCGCGCTGCGGGACCAGCAGCCGGCGTCGGCCATTGTCTTCATATCCTTCGCGAATTCCAGGAAGTAATCTGTATTCCAGCTGAGCCGGATATCAGCCTCATCCGGCAGCTCGCCCTCAACGTATGTATACTCGTAATGCAGATAATTATCCTTATTTCACATTTATTTTTCACAATTTATCAGTCATTGCGCTTATGTTTACGGGATGTCCGGTTCCATCATAAGCCTTCATTTTCCGGCTGGTGCGGCGTTTCGTAAATAACCGGACGTTTTGCGAAACGCTGTACTATAGCGTCCTTTCATAAACCGGCACCGCCCGCACCTCATGAAGAATACTGACACGGGCGTTGACTTCCTCCCTGCGCGCCGCCATCGCAGATTCCACATTCACATTCACCCCCTCCCTCAGCGGCGTGATATAAACAGTCACGCAATTGTCAGCCAGCTCTTTTTCAAAGTCCTTCAGGCCGATCTCCCAGACCGCCCCGTTGGCAAAGTTGTCGTGGATCAGCCGCCCGTCAATAAAGGCCTGGCCGATATCTCCGCTGTAGGACAGCTGCAGGCGTACATCCTTCAGGCCATCCATAAAGCCATCCGGCAGGGCGATGGTATATCGTCCCTCCCCCACCTGTGTGACCTTCGGCGTAATCACCTTCTCCTCCATCCGCACCAGATAACAGCCGAGGACAGAGGCATACGGATGCTCCCCAATTCTCTGTATCCGCTCAGAAGCTTCCAGCACTCCCGTTTCCGGGAAGGTGTACACCCGGCTGGACGCGCTGACACTTTCCAGCCGAAGCCCGTTTTCATCCTCCAGCAGCGCTTCCGCCGTAAACACCAGACGGTCATTGCTGATCACGTACATCTGATTGGCCAGTTCGCGGCTGATTACCAGGACGCGGACGCCGGCATTTCCTTTTTTCACACGAAAACAGGCCACACCCGTTTCCGGGATATATATTTTCTTTTCTTTCCCCTCGTCATTGACGGCAGCTCCTCCCTCCGCATTTTCATAAACGGAAACGCCTTCCTCAAAGCAAAACTCCGGCCTCATTCCCTCCGGCGCCATGAAAACAAAGATCCTTTCCCCATCTGTATTCAGCACAGTAACCGGCTGGGCTGTGGCGGACACCAGGTCAATGCCATCCATATCAAAATGGAAGGGCAGAACCGCGTTTTCCTCCCCGGCGAAGCCAAAATCAAAAGCAATTTCCTCATCCTTAAGCTTCAGGAGAATCCGTTCCCGGCTTCGGTCCGGCATCCGCAGATGATCCTGAAAATTATTGACAAAGACAAAGCCCCTTTTCCCGTCTGTCCGGACGGCGTACCGCAGCGTCTCCCGGTCTCTGGGATCAATCTCCGACGCTCCTTCGGGAAGAACCGTCCCCAGCGGACACAGCCTGTCCCCGAATGCTTTGGTAAAATAATGGATGCTTTTCAGCCTTCTGTAGGATTCCCTCACCTGGCCAAATTCCCCCAGCGCCGCCTGATAATCATAGGAAATCTTCGGAACCTGGGCCTCATTCATAAAGGTCCCGTGCTTTCCCAGGGGGTTGCTGCCTCCCTGGAACATATAATATCCCAGAAAATTGCAGCCCGAGCCCATCTTGATATTCGCCATGGCGTCCACACTTTTATATGG
>JAJQCU010000382.1 GCA_021202575.1 Lachnospiraceae bacterium | reverse complement strand
TATCTCCGTGGGAAACGCAGCAGGAACCAGATGCCTGTATGCCTTTGCGGGAACGGGCGGAAGCGTTTGTGAACGGATTACCGGGTAAGGTCAATTGTATTTGCTTCCAATCAGGCAATGATACCTTTCCGGGAAAGGATGTAGTGGAGGAAGCGCAGAGCATCTGGTACAGTGACATTCCGCTTTCATCCCGCCCGTTGATCCGCGCTCACTGGGAGAGCGGCGGCGACAACGTGAGCGCAACCGATGAGCAGATTGCCGCAGAAAAAGACCCATGGAAAACCACGGGAAATGACTACGGCAGAGAAACCACCGCGGAAGAACTGCTGGCAACGGGTGAACATATCTTTGTGGAGAATGACGGAATCGTCAGAATTGACGCTTTCTCCGCCTGGAGTCAGACCTCTTACGCCTATACGACCAACTATGACTGGTCCTACTGCGTCGCTGAATCCCACTCCCGCAGTGGAATCGCCATGCATCTCCGGGAGAAAAATCGCGTGTGGGATACCGCGGAGACGGCGCCCACCCTGCACTATCGTTTTTCCTGTACTGGCGGCAGCTATATGATCTGGGCGCTCACCTATGTAACAGACCAGAAAAACGGACGCTTCGCACTCAGAATCGATGACATGCCTGTCACAAAAGACCGCCTTTACCGGGGCGGCAATCTATGGAAATATGAGGCGGAGCATATCTGGCGCCTGACCCCCATCACGAAAGTGGAGCTAACCGCGGGGGAGCATCTTTTCAGCTTCTTTGCGTTTGCCTCCGGCTTCCGGGTGGATAGGTTTGAGATAGAACTGATGCAGGAGAATTCTTAGCTAACTGCGATCATCTGGCGCAGCATCAACGGCTTTTGCGGTATCCTTTGCTCTTAATTTTGCTGTAATCTCGGATAGATTACTTTGTTTCAGAACTCCGGGATATTTTTCTTCGAAATCAGAAAGCAATCGTTTTGTCTGTTTTTCGGATGCTTCCATTTGGTGGTATGTCTGCTCGAAGTTCTTGTTTTCGTAAATCTTCTCAATATAACTGCGAGAGTTTTCCGGAAGATAATCCCAGCTTCCGTACAAATCTATGACCGCAGTTCTGATTTGCTGCAGTGAAATAGGATTTTTTGATTTTTCGTGTTCGTTTAAAATCCCGGCTATATCTGACTGGTCATGTTTATATTCTCTGTCAGAGCAGAGCTTCATGGCAATAAGGTATTCTGAGGAAACAGTCCGAACAGTCAGTACATTCGAAAACTGTTTATAATATTTCGAGTATTGCCTTAATTTCGGGGAGTAAGAAGAGGTATTCGTAAAATCGGTATTAAGCCAATCGTATGAGAGATTACGCTTTTCTGCGACATTATGAGCCGCGTCCTTTATCGCACCTGCTCCGCAAATCATGGCATCTACGTCCTGTGTTCGCGGTCGAAAATCATAATTAGCAATAACAGCTGCGCCACCAACCAGTATAATTTCAGCAGGCATTCTTTTCCCTGCAAGGCGTCGATACTCTTTTCCCAGATCGCTCAGGCATTCGTCCAGATTGCTTTTGTCTAAAACGGTAATTTCCCTGTTGTTTTCAGACAGCATCTCTCACATCTCCTTCCACAATACCGTGCCTCATAAATTCCGGGATGGCACCTTCTCTGGCTTTTCGTTTTACCTCTTCTTCATTTCCCAGAGCGGCGGCCACTGCAATAATACCTGATGGATAAATGGGCGGATCCACTTTCTGATGACGCATAGTATCAAATTCGCAGCACCATTCTATATCATTCACGCGGCTAAGATAATCAACCATTGCCAGAAGATAAAACGCTTCCGGGTACCACTCCCACTCATAAAATTTAAAGATATTGTTGCTTTCAAGGACATTTAATATAAATTTTGTATCGCCTTCACGTTTTAATGCGTGACACGCCTCACTTTTAAACCACTCAAATTCCGGCCGCTTTTCACAGTGCGGCGCCACCAGATCCTCCATGGTAACATCAAGCGTTTTGGAAATTTTGTACACGACTGAGGCACTGCACGTTTCAATTCTGGTTTTGCCATTTACAATATCGGACACAGTGGAATAAGGAACCCCGCTTTTTCTGGCGAGATCCGCTTTTCGCATATGCCTTTGTTCCATTATGTTATTTATATTCATTTCGGATAAATCCCTTTCATTTCAATGCTCACTATAATTTTAACGGTGCGCCGTGATTTTGTCAATCCTCTGAAATGAAATGGAAGCATTTACATGCAAAAAAAGCAGACGATGAAAGAAAATAATTCATGATTGCGGATATCTGGGATTTGTGTTATACTGCCCTCAGATTTTAAAAAGAGGTGGAAAATGGCAACAAAGTAATCAGCTTTTATGACAAGGGCGCTTTTACGCGTCAAAACGGACAGTTTTTTTGCGGCGGATCAGCCGTCTGTTTGTGTTGTCATAAGCTGGTTTTTTGTTCTCATTTTTTGCGCTCTTTTTTGATTCCCGAGGGAAATTCTGGGGTTTGAAAGGGAAGAGCGGGCGTAAGACGTGAGAATTAACATACCCCTTGCTTTTGACGACACCTTTTTGAAGGTGGAATTTATGGCACAGATTTTGGTTTCGGATCTCACGTTCTGCTATGATGGAAGCTTTGGCAATATTTTTGAGCATGCTTCTTTTTCGATTGATACGGACTGGAAACTTGGCTTTCTGGGAAGAAACGGGAAAGGGAAGAGCACATTCCTGGCTCTGCTGCAGGGGAAATACGAATATCAGGGCGTAATCAGCGCAAGCACCTCTTTTGATTATTTCCCGTATAAAATCCCGGATTTCAGGATGGGGGAGTGCGCGTCTGCGTTCCTGGACGAATTGAAAAGCGGCTGCGAGGAATGGCGTGTTCTGCGGGAAATGGACGCCCTTGCGGCTGAGGCAGAGCTTTTGTACCGGCCTTTTCAAAGCCTGAGCTTTGGCGAGCGCACAAAGGTGCTGCTGGCAATTCTGTTTTCGGGAGAAAATGATTTCCCGCTGATTGATGAGCCGACGAATCACCTGGATATGGAAACGCGGGAGACCGTAAAGCGGTATCTGCGCGGGAAGAAGGGTTTTATCCTCGTTTCTCATGACCGGGATCTGCTGGATGCCTGTGTGGATCATGTGCTGGTGCTGAACCGGAAAACGATCGAGGTACAGTCCGGGAATTTTTCGACCTGGTGGGAAAATAAGAAGCGGAAGGACAGCTTTGCCCAGGCGGAAAATGAAAAGCATCTGCGGGAGATTGACAGCCTGAAAAAAGCCGCGGACCGGACCCGCCGCTGGGCGGATCTAAACGAGAATACCAAGATAGGCTTTGATCCGGTGAAGGAGCCTGACCGGTGCAAGGATACCCGCGCGTTTATCGGCGCAAAAACCAAAAAGGCGCAGGCCCGTGTCCTGGCCTATGAGAAACGGATTGGCCGGGAGATCGAGGAGAAAGAGGGCCTTTTGCAGGATATTGAAAATCCGGCGGCACTCAAGCTCTATCCTCTGACATATCACAAAGAACGTCTCTTGTATGCGAAAAACCTGGAATTATCCTATGAGGGCAGGGGTGAGCCGGTGCTTTCAGGACTTTCTTTTGAGATGGGGCGGGGCGAGCGCGTTCTGCTGCAGGGTATAAACGGCAGCGGAAAGTCCACGCTGATTCACGCGATTCTTTCTGAAATCATGAAAAAATCCGGGGAACAGGGTACGCGGGCGGGGAAGGCGACGCCGCGGGGGAT
>JAJQCU010000222.1 GCA_021202575.1 Lachnospiraceae bacterium | reverse complement strand
ATCCTACACAGTGAATATCAGCCCACCGGCGACCAGCCCCAGGCCATCGCCGAGCTGGTCGAAGGCTTCCAAAAAGGCAATCAATTCGAGACTTTGCTGGGGGTTACGGGTTCCGGAAAGACCTTCACGATGGCAAACGTGATCGAGGCGCTGCAGAAGCCAACTTTGGTCATAGCGCACAATAAAACGCTGGCCGCGCAGCTTTATGAAGAATTTAAGGTATATTTCCCTGAAAACGCGGTTGAGTATTTTGTGTCCTACTACGATTATTATCAGCCGGAGGCCTATGTACCCTCCAGCGATACCTATATCGCGAAGGATTCGGCCATCAATGATGAGATCGACAAGCTGCGGCTGTCGGCGACGGCGGCGCTGACGGAGCGCAGGGATGTGGTGGTGGTAGCCAGTGTGTCCTGCATTTACGGCCTGGGCAGTCCGGATGAGTATGAGGGTATGGCGGTCTCTCTGCGGCCCGGTATGGTCAGGGACAGGAACGAGGTGCTGCGGGCGCTGGTGGATATCCAGTATACGCGGAATGAGATGGACCCGGAGCGCGGCACCTTCCGGGTCAGGGGCGACATTATTGAGGTCTGCCCGGCCAATAACGATGATGTCCTGATCAGGATTGAGTTTTTCGGGGATGAGATTGACCGCATCGTGGAGGTGGACGCTTTGTCCGGCAGGGCAAAAAATGAGCTGCAGCATGTAATGATTTACCCTGCGTCGGCTTATGTGACCGCGCCGGACAAGATCAAACTCGCCTGTGATAATATTGAGCTGGAGTTAGAGGAGCGGGTGCGGTATTTTAAGGGACAGGACAAGCTGATTGAGGCCCAGCGTATCGCGGAGCGGACGAACTATGATGTGGAGATGCTGCGGGAGACGGGCTTTTGCTCCGGTATAGAGAATTATTCCCGGCAGCTGAATTTCATGGAGGCGGGGCAGCCCCCCTACACTCTGATGGATTATTTCAAGGATGACTTCCTGATTATTATAGATGAGTCCCATATGACCATTCCGCAGGTGAGGGGAATGTATTTTGGCGACCGGTCCCGCAAGACCACTCTGGTGGATTATGGCTTTCGCCTGCCCTCCGCCCTGGACAATCGCCCCTTGAATTTTGAGGAATTTGAAAGTAAAATAGACCAGATGCTGTTTGTGTCCGCCACGCCCGGTGATTACGAGGCGGAGCATGAGATGCTGCGGGCGGAGCAGGTGATCCGGCCTACCGGATTATTGGACCCGGAGATCAGTGTGCGCCCGGTGGAAGGGCAGATCGACGATCTGCTGGCGGAGATCAAAAAGGAGACGGCGGGCGGCCATAAGGTGATGATCACCACGCTGACAAAGCATATGGCGGAGGATCTGACGGATTATCTGAAGGAGGGGGGCGTCCGCGTCCGCTATCTGCATTCCGATATCGACACGCTGGAGCGCAGCGAGATTATCAGGGACATGCGCATGGATGTGTTCGATGTGCTGGTGGGCATCAACCTGCTGCGGGAGGGCCTGGATATCCCGGAGATTACGCTGGTGGCCATCCTGGACGCGGACAAGGAGGGATTCCTGCGCTCGGAAACCTCGCTGATCCAGACTGTGGGGAGGGCCGCGCGAAACGTGGAGGGCCATGTGATCATGTACGCGGACAATATGACCGAATCCATGGCGAAGGCCATTGAGGAGACCAACCGCCGCCGGAGCATTCAGCAGGCTTACAATGAGGAGCACGGCATCACGCCCCAGACGATTAAAAAGAATGTCCGCGACCTGATCCGGGTCAGCACCAGCCTGACAAAGAAGAAGTCGGCGGAGGAGAAGGACCCGGAGCTGATGACAGAGCAGGAGCTGGAGAAATACATCGGCGATGTGCAGAAGCGCATGAAGAAGGCGGCCGCGGAGCTGAACTTCGAGCAGGCGGCCGAGCTGCGTGACCAGATGGTATCGCTGAAGAAACTTTTGCTGAAAATTCAGGATGAGATATAAGTGACGACTTAAAGCCGTTTCCATAATAACAGTTGAAGAAGAAACCGCCGCTGTATAGCGGGAAGAGGATGGGTATCTCTTTTAACCGAAGCAGCGATAGAAATGACAGAACAGAAGAGAATAAAACAGGAGTCATATATAAATATAATGAGTGAACCGACAAAAATGCGCCCCAGAGAATACATCAAAATCCGCGGGGCCAGTGAGCATAATTTAAAAAACATCGACGTGGACATCCCGCGCAATGAGCTGGTGGTGCTGACCGGTCTGTCCGGCTCCGGCAAGTCCTCCCTGGCCTTCGACACTATTTACGCGGAGGGGCAGCGGCGCTACATGGAGTCTCTGTCCTCCTATGCCCGGATGTTCCTCGGGCAGATGGAGAAGCCCAATGTGGAGTCCATCGAGGGGCTTTCCCCGGCCATTTCCATCGATCAGAAATCCACCAACCGCAATCCCCGCTCCACAGTGGGAACCGTGACGGAGATTTATGATTATTTCCGTTTATTATATGCCAGAATCGGGACGCCTCACTGTCCCAACTGCGGCAGGACCATCAGCAGGCAGACGGTGGACCAGATGGTGGATCAGGTGATGGCGCTGCCGCAGGGGACGAGGCTGCAGCTGCTTGCCCCCATTGTCCGGGGACGGAAGGGCATGCATGAGAAGGTGCTTGACCGGGCCAGGAGGAGCGGCTATGTGCGGGTGCGGATCGACGGCAGTCTGTATGAGCTCTCCGAGGAGATTTCTCTGGACAAAAATATCAAGCACAATATTGAGGTGATTGTGGACCGTCTGGTTGTGAGGGAGGGGATTCAGTCCCGGCTCTCGGATTCCATTGAGAACGCTCTGTCCCTGTCCGGCGGACTTCTGATAATTGATGTCATCGGAGGAGAGACAATCACCTGCTCGCAGAGCTTTTCCTGCCCGGACTGCGGCACCAGTGTCAGCGAGATCGAGCCCAGAAGCTTTTCCTTCAATAATCCTTTTGGGGCCTGTCCGGAGTGCGCGGGCCTGGGATATAAGATGGAATTTGATGTGGACCTGATGATTCCGGACAGGAGCCTTTCCATTCATCAGGGAGCCATTCAGGCCCTGGGCTGGCAGTCCTCCTCCCAGCCGGGCAGCTTTACCTACGCTACGCTGACAGCGCTGGCGAAGGAGTTTCAGTTCAGCCTGGACACGCCCTTTGAGGAATTGTCCGAGGAGGTGCAGGAGGTATTGATTCACGGCACGGAGCGAAAGGTGGACGTCTATTATGAGGGCCAGCGGGGAAAGGGAGTCTATCCCATCGCCTTTGAGGGCCTGATTAAAAATGAGGAGCGGCGCTATCGGGAGACCTCCTCCGATGTGATGAAGGCGGAATTTGAAACCTTTATGCGAATCACGCCCTGCAAGGCCTGCAGGGGGATGCGCCTGAAAAAGGAATCCCTGGCGGTGACCGTGGGGGATAAAAATATTTATGAGATGACATTTCTTTCTGTAAAGGATTTATATGATTTCCTGCAGGAGCTGAAGCTGACAAGGCAGCAGCTTCTGATCGGGGACCAGATTTTAAGGGAAATTAAAAACCGCGTGGGTTTTCTGAAGGAGGTGGGGCTGGAATACTTATCCCTGTCCCGTGCCACCGGCACCCTGTCCGGCGGAGAGGCGCAGCGCATCCGCCTGGCAACCCAGATCGGCTCCGGCCTGGTGGGGGTCTGCTATATTCTGGACGAGCCCAGCATTGGCCTGCACCAGCGGGATAATAATAAGCTGCTGAACGCCCTGTGCAATCT
>JAJQCU010000415.1 GCA_021202575.1 Lachnospiraceae bacterium | reverse complement strand
CAACAGGCATACAGCAAACAGAAGAGACGCTTCATTGGTGTTGATTTTGCTTCCTGTATTTCAATGGAGTAATATCTTTCGTGCGTTTGAACACTCTTTCAAAATAAGTGATGTTGCCGAAACCTGTCTGGGTTGCGATATCCGTGATGCTCAAGGATGTTTTCGCTAACAATTCACATGCCCTCTGGACACGACAAATCATGATATATTCTACAATTGTGTAGCCTGTTACTACCTTAAATACATGGCTCAGATAGGAGCGGCTGAAATAAAACTGTTCAGCGATCTGATCAATAGTCAATGAAGTACAACAATTGTTTCGCAAAAAAATGGTAATGGACTGAATTCGTTCATATATATTATCGTTCACTTTTGAATCGGAAATTGGCTCACCCAGACCGGAAGTTTCACTGCTTTTGCGGGCTCGAATAAATATCGCAATCAATTCCATCACCATCATGTATGAAAGAGAATTGCTTTCCGCGGTCCGCAGAGGCAATTCTTTTTTTAACCGATCGATCAGATATAGTACATGAATCCAGTCCTCATCCGAAAACTTTGCAGTTCCACAATATCTGTCCCCGAATTCGCTCACTGACGGAAAATCTGGAAAAGAAAAATAATTCTCCAGTATTCTGGTATTTAACTGCAACAGAAATCGACGGTGCCCGGGGCTGCCGCCATGAATCATACTGGCTTTGTGAAACTGGTTTGTATTAATCAGAATTGCCATCCCCTTTTGCAAATGGAAAAAGGACTGATTAACAAAATAGTACCGCTCACCTTCAAGCATAAACAGAAATTCCAGTCCGTTATGGAAGTGATAACCGGACATAGATGAATCTGTTCTCCTGATACATTCTTCAGCGAATATTCCGGGGATTACCTGGGAATACGTCACATCCATCATTGGCTTTTCCTCTCTTTTTCAACTATAACTTTTATATTGGGTAATGTAAAGATAAATCTTATTATAAATCAGATAATAAGATAAAAAAGGGGATAAATCAATTGTAAAGTATGAGAAATTAGTCTTTTCAGATGATATAATGAGCGAAAGTGAGGAAAATGCATGCTCGCATGCATTTGACGAGCGGCGAATTGGATTGTGACGTTTTTTGTCACGATATAAAACAAGAAAAAGGAGGAAAATGCTATGTTTTTTAAATCTATTTCCCGCAGAGATTTCATGAAGGGTATGATGGTAGGCGGCGTGGCAGCTGCTTCTGCCGGTGTGCTGACAGCCTGTGGCTCCGGCAGCTCCGAGTCCAGTGATTCTGAGTCCAGCAGCTCTGAAGCTGCCGGTTCTGAATCTGGCAGTTCCGAAGCGAGTTCCGGATCCGAAGAGACTGAGACGACGGTAGAGCGCCAGACCATCACCTGGTCTGTCATTGATCAGAACGCAGGAAACAACAATGTAGGTGATTATGCCGAGGAGATCATGCAAATGATCGAGGATTATGTAGGCCATGATCTGGAGCTGACCTGGGTGGCGAATGATACTTTGACAGAGAAGAACTCTCTGTACCTGGCAAGTCCCAAGACTATGCCGCAGATCATGTCCTGGGGCGGCACTGTAACCGGTGACGTGGTATCCGCTGCCAACAACGGCGCTTTTGTTGACTTAAACAACTATGTTTGGGATGAGGCGAAATATCCAAACCTGTCCCAGATGGCACAGAGCGTTGCGGACAACCTGACTGTAAATGGTCAGCTGATCGCACTTCCCCGCAGTCGTGTAGTGGGACGTTATGGCCTGTGCTATCGTCAGGACTGGGCGGAACTGCTCGGTGTGGAACTTGCGAATGACGGTTCCGCGACTCCGGAAGATGTATATGAAATGCTTTACGCTTTCACCTATGATGATCCGGACGGCGATGGTTCCAATGACACCATCGGCATGGAGATGACTTCCTATACCGGTCCGTTTGATATCATCCAGACCTGGTTTGGCTGTGGCAACGGCTGGGCAGAGGTAGACGGTCAGCTCGTACCCGTTTGGATGCAGGATGAGTACTTTGAAGCAGTTGAGTACATTAAGAGGATTTATGAAAATGGCTTAATGCCCGCTGACTTCGTAGACAGGCCGACAGACTCCTGGTCCGATGGCTGCAAGAAGGGTGACAACGGCGTATTTATCGATGTTCTGGATTCCGGCAAAAGAATCTGGCAGTATTTTGCTGCTGAAGACACGTGGACCGCATCTGTAGTAAATCCTGATGAGAATGCTACCATGGTTTTCTATGGCGCGGTGAATGGTCATACCCTGGCTACTGCCGGCTATAATGGCTACTTTACGCTGTCTGCCACTACATGCGACACTGAGGAGAAGATTGAGGCGGCTTTGACTGTACTTGATAAACTGAATGACGCCGAGATGCTGATCCTGACCCAGTATGGTCTGGAAGGTGTCAATTATGAGTATGATTCCGATGGATATCTGGTAGATACTGATACCGAGGATAGTTCTCTGAAAGGTAACTATCTGGGCCTGAACCAGCTGCTGGCCTACCTCCCCTCCACTGAGGAGTGTACTGAGAGAGTCCATGCACAGACTGACGAAATCAATCAGGCACAAAACGATGCTTATGAGGCGGCGCTTCCTTATGCGGTGGTTAACCCTGCTCTGTCCTACAGAGTAAATTCCTCCGCTTACTCTGAGAACGGCGCAACGCTGGATGATGAAGCTTCTGCGCTGAGAACCCAGTATATCTGCGGCGCAATTTCTCTGGATGACTTCAAGTCCGGTCTGGACAACATCAGAACCAAGGGTTATGATACCATTATTGAGGAAGTGAACGAGCAGTATCAGGCGAACCAGTAAGATATTGCTACGTTTTACAGAGATTGTCTTCAGCTTTGAGGAGGAAAGAATCCCGCAAAGCTAACGTCCAGAATGAAAGATTTCGCGGGAATGCTCAGAAGATTTCACGGATGACAATCTTCTGAGCATCCTTTTTTGGAAAATGTGCTTCAATGAGTTTGCTTCATTTGATTGACAGGGAAAGGATAAAATCATGATTCGTTTATTTCAGGAACATATGATCAGAAAGCAGCAGGAGCTGGAGGGAATGTGGGAGTTTGTCAAAGTGGACGGCAGCCATTACACGCTTCCGGTGCCGGGCTGCTGGGAACAGCACCCCTTACTTAACGACTACAGGGGAAAGGGGACATATTACAGGCGGATTTTTGTAACGGAGCCCTGTAATCTGAGGCTGGTGTTCAAGGGCGTCAGCCATACGGCGGATGTCTGGCTGGATGATACTTATGTGATGCATCATTATAATGCTTACACGCCTTTTTGCGGTGTGGTGAGATCTGTGGTGCCGGGGGAGCATCTGCTGAAGGTGGAGGTGGATAATTCCTTCAGTGAGCAGTCAACCCTGCACCGTCCCAATGATTATTACAGCTATGGCGGTATCAGCAGACCGGTTGGGCTGGAGCAGATTGGGAATGTCTACATTGAAAATATGCATATGATTCCCGTTCGGGAAAACGACAGCTGGAGCGCGGTGATCGAGGCCAGAGTGGTAAATATGGGCGAGGAGACGGAGAGGTTTACGATCCACGGAAGTCTGAGTGAGAGGTTGGACGCATCTCAGAAGGAGGATGGAGGCTGTCATCTCATTGAGGCGCAAAGCTGTGTTCTGCCCGCGGGAGAGGAAAAGACCCTGCGGTGGGAGCAGGCTTTTCCCGGCGTGAAAGCCTGGGGTCCTGCTGCGCCGGCTCTTTATTTTCTTCAGATGCGGCTGGAGAAGGATGGCC
>JAJQCU010000041.1:2064-3767 GCA_021202575.1 Lachnospiraceae bacterium | reverse complement strand
AATTCAAACTGGACGCCAGCTCTGATGCAGTTTATAATGACTACAAAATATTCACCAGCGGAGATCATCTATGAAGAATAAAATTTTATGCTACATTTATGAAAATATGGCGGATTTTGAAATTTCCCTTCTGCTTCACAGACTTCGTAACGCAGGCAGGCGGGATATCACCTTCCTTTCCGAAGAAATATCTCCGGTCAGAGCACAGTCCGGGATGACCTTTCTGCCGGAAACAAAGATCTCCGACATACAGGATATCAGCAGTTATGAAGCGCTGATCATACCCGGCGGGCCGATCAATAACGAACAGAATGCCATCTGTGAAACCGCGTGTCAGATGATTTCCTCGGGCAGGCTTGTGGCCGCCATCTGCTTTGCTCCTCAGATTTTAGGACGGGCCGGTATTCTGGACCATTATCAATACACCACATCCTGTTCCCCGGAAAAAATAAAACAGCTGGGGGTAAGCGACCCCTGTCCACGTCAGAATTACATTATGGCCCGCTGTGTCACCGACCGGAATCTGATCACGGCCCAGGGATACGCGTTTGTGGATTTCGCACTGTGCGTCTGCGACTATCTTCATATATTTGAAAATGAAACGCAGCGATATGAGCAATTGCTTCGAATAAAGGAATAAATCCATTCAATTTCTGCGGCATTCCGCGATCTCCTCCGTCAGCATTCCGGTGATTTCGCAGGTCAGAAGCGTATTTGCCATATTTTCAGCGCTCTGAAACGCCGCCTTTACATACTCCCTCGTGTGCCCGACCCAGTATTTTGCGCCGTTGATTTCTTTTTCTTCCTCAAAAAGGATTTCCACCCTGCGGCCAACCCAGCCTCTGCGGTACTCCGCGGATTTTTCTGCCGTCATGTCCAGAAGCACATCGCTTCGCCGCGCCTTGACCCCGTCCGCGATCTGTCCCTTCATGGCCGCCGCCACAGTTCCCTTTCTCACAGAATATTTGAAAATATGCATCTCGTAAAGAGAAATCTTTTCCAGAAAATCAACGGTTTGGGAAAACTCCTCCTCCGTCTCCCGGGGAAAGCCCACAATCACATCCGTGGTAATGGCAGGATGATCAAAAGCTTCTCTTAAACAGGCCACGCTTTCCGCGAAATCAGCTGTAGTATACCGCCGGTTCATGCGCCTTAAGGTTTCATCGCAGCCGCTTTGCAGGGATAAGTGAAAATGAGGGCAAAGCTGAGGGATGGCGGCCAATCTTTTGGCAGTCTCCTTCGTGATAATTCTGGGCTCCAGAGAGCCCAGGCGGATGCGTTTGATTCCGCTTTCCTTCGCCAGCCGCTCCAGCATATCTATCAGTTTGCCCGCGCCGGAATAATCGTGACGTTCCTCCGACTGGGGCCGGTCCACACACTCTCCCCTCTCCCAGGGCCCATCCTCAAAATCAATCCCGTAGGAGCTGATATGAATCCCCGTCAGCACAATCTCCTGATATCCGGCCGCCGCGAGTCTTCTGACCTCCTGTAAAATATCCTCATAATGCCTGCTGCGCACCCGGCCCCTGGCATAAGGGATAATGCAGTAGCTGCAGAACTGGTTGCAGCCGTCCTGAATTTTGATGTAAGCTCTGGTGTGCTCTGAGGTTCGCTGCAGGGACATTTTTTCATATTCATAGGCACGGCCGATATCGCACAGACTCTCTCCATCCAGCGTTTTGAGCCTGTTCCCAGACTGGCGG
>JAJQCU010000041.1:890-2054 GCA_021202575.1 Lachnospiraceae bacterium | reverse complement strand
TTGAGAGACATCTCCGGTCTGACAGCTTCTCTCGCTTTGAGGAACCTCCCCGGTCTGACAGCTTCTCTCGCTTTGAGAGACCTCCCCAGTCTGACAGCATTCCACCCCCTGAGCAGTTTCGCTGTCCCAAAGATCATCTGCGCCCCGGATGTTCTCCCTCTTCGCCCTGTCTTTCAGGAACTCCCCGATCAGTTCCGCCACCTGGCTCTTTTTGTTATTGCCGATGACCAGGTCCACACCCTCGTCCCTCAATATCCGCTCCGTACCGGTCTGCACGTAGCAGCCCACAGCCACCACCACCGCCCCGGGATTTCTCTTTTTGGCCTGGTGAAGCATCTGGCGGCTCTTCTGATCCGCGATATTGGTCACCGTACAGGTGTTCACTATATAAATATCGGCCTGAGAATCAAAGGGTACAATCGTATATCCCTTCTCTTCCAGCTTCTGCCGCATAATATCCAGTTCATAGGCATTGACCTTGCAGCCAAGATTGTGCAGGGCAGCTCTCATACGGGTTCCTCCTGTTTTTATTTTGCACAGCATGAGCGAAACAGATATTTCATTTTCCTGCGATCCATTTGTTATCGCAGAATGCCGAACAGTCACATTATTTTTACAAAAACCCCATTGACTTTTCATGCAACTTCCCTTACGATGAAAAACAGGGAACGGTCATCCGGCTCATGCCGGGATATTTCCATTCGTTCCCTGCCAAATCACAGAAAGGAGGCTGTCCAACACCATGACACAGGTTGAGATTTCCTTAAACTCCATCGACAAGGTAAAGTCCTTTGTCAACACCGTCACCAGATACGATTATGACTTCGATCTTGTATCCGGCAGATATGTCATTGACGCGAAATCCATTATGGGCATCTTCAGTCTGGACCTGTCCAGAAGCATCACTCTGAACATCCACGCAGACGAGGATATTGACGAGCTGATGGAAGCGCTTGCGCCCTATATCGTAAAGTAAACGGTTCAGGTACATATGACTGAAAGGCCCCGAGACATGCCCGGAGCCTTTTCTTTTTCCAGCCTATTCCTCCGCCGCGATAATCAGCCGCTTTGTATCTAACGCTGTCTTCACCAGTTCGTCCATCTTTTCCTCCAGATGGCGCTCATGCTGTTTGATAATCGCCAGGTTCGGTTTCGTCCCCGGAT
>JAJQCU010000041.1:0-880 GCA_021202575.1 Lachnospiraceae bacterium | reverse complement strand
CTTTTCCTGGAGATGGGTCTCGGAGCCGCGGATCACGCTGAGGTTGGGCTTGGTCACCGGATGCTTCGCCACAAAAATGGTGCAGCAGTCCTCATAGGGCAGGATGGATGTCTCGTAGGTGTCAATCCTTTTGGCCAGAGTGACAATATCCTCCTTGTCAAAGGCGATCAGCGGCCTGTATACCGGCAGAGTGCACACCTCATTGGTGCACAGAAGCGAAGACATGGTCTGGCTGGCCACCTGGCCGATGCTCTCCCCCGTGACCAGGCCCAGGCATTCCGTCTCCTTTGCGATGGTCTCCGCGATCCTCATCATATACCGGCGCATGATAATGGTCAGCTCCTCATGAGGGCAATTCTCATAAATATATAACTGAATATCCGTAAAATTAATCACATGCAGATAAACCGGGCCGGCGTAGCGGGCCACAATCCGCGCCAGGTCCACCACCTTCTCCAGCGCCCGCTCACTGGTGTAGGGCGGCGCGTGAAAATACACCGCGTCGATCTTGACGCCCCTCTTCGCGATCATATACCCCGCCACCGGGGAATCGATTCCGCCGGACAACAACAGCATGGCCTTGCCGCCGGTGCCCATAGGCATCCCCATGGCTCCGGGAATGACCTGGCTGTACAGATAGATTTTCTCCCTGATCTCCACATTCAGCGTGACCTCCGGGTTGTGAACATCCACCCTCATATTGGGAAAGGCATCCAGAATCACCTCCCCCAGCATCGCGTCGATCTCCTGGGAAATCATGGGATAATTTTTCCTGGCTCTTCTGGCATGAACCTTGAAGGTCTTTTCCTCATCACCATAGACCTGACGCATGTAATTTATCACATTCTGACACAGATCCTCCACGCCGTTGTCCTCAATG
>JAJQCU010000243.1:16662-21878 GCA_021202575.1 Lachnospiraceae bacterium | reverse complement strand
ATTCTGGAGAAAGTATGTTAACCTGATTGTTTTGATTGCGATTATTTCTCTGTTTTTCTGGTTAGCTGGAAGTATTATGGGAGTAATTAGGCCATCCGGTACAATCACATATGAGTGGGATGAGACACGAAGGGCAGTTAATTATTACAATTTCTATTATGCTCCGACTGGCCAGCTTGCGGACACGTTAATTTATGGAATTCAGCGGAATTGCGGGATATTTACAGAAGGAACGATGTTTGCGTTTCAACTTGTAATCGCGTTTATGATGGAAATGCGTTCATCTAACGGGAGACCGTTTGTAAAAATTATTCTTGTTGCAACATTGTATACGACTTTTTCTACTACTGGAATTATTGCAACAGTGCTTTATTATGGTATCCGCTTGTTTTTCTCCGAGTCAAATAGTAAATTTTCGAAAATATGCAAAGCTCTTTTCCTGCCTTTTATCGTAGTGATAGGTAGTATTGCGCTGTTAAATTTAGCATTAACAAAAATGACAACCGGTTCTTATGGGGTACGGTATGATCATATTGTAACATGCTTTAAAACCTTTATAGATACTTTCCCAATAGGACTCGGATATGGCGGATCGGAGGTTTTACAAAGTTACTATCACTATAAGCAAGGTTCCTCTGTTGGGATTCCACTGCTGTTTGCTTATGGAGGGTTGGGGGGAGCGTTGTTGATTATTCTTCCGACATTTTTGTACGTGTATTACTCTGTCAAAGAAAAAAAATGGGAGGGTTTGGCATATACAGTTACATTTACGTTGATTTGTTTTTTTACCAGTGTTATGACAGGTTATGCGTTGCCGTGGGCTGTTACTGCATTTGTGTATATGAAAGGAAGTTATGAAATGAAGAAGAGCGAGCCTGATTAGATCCGTCTGGCTTGTTTATATATTTGGTGAGGATATCTGAATATTTCATATAAAATATA
The DNA here is from genome assembly GCA_021202575.1 of Lachnospiraceae bacterium. Lineage (GTDB taxonomy): Bacteria > Bacillota > Clostridia > Lachnospirales > Lachnospiraceae > RGIG6307. The sequence goes on along the minus strand of JAJQCU010000243.1, from coordinate 20,936 downwards.
ATGTAGCAATAAGTGGTTGAATTCTAAAATGGCAAATAAGGTATCATTAAAACTCAACTTTATCATGAACGCCATCCTGACGATGTCGTCTTTCATCTTCCCACTGATTACATTCCCGTATGTATCGAGGGTTCTGCTCCCTGTCGGAACTGGCAAGGTGTCGTTTGCGACGTCATTGATTTCGTATTTCTCGATGTTTGCGCAACTGGGGATACCGACGTATGGCATCCGGGCGTGTGCCAAAGTTGGGGATAATAGGGAAAAACTGACCAGGACGACCCAGGAATTGTTGATAATCAACCTTGTGATGGATGTGATTTCATATGCGGTTCTAATCCTGGCGCTTCTGTTTGTGCCGAGGCTGCAGGAGGACAGGACGCTATATGTAGTAGTCAGTGCGACAATACTGCTGACATCTGTCGGCATGGAGTGGCTGTACAAGGCGCTGGAACAATATACTTACATTACAGTTCGCTCTGTTATTTTCAAACTCGTTGCGCTTCTCGCTATGTTTTTGCTGATTCATGAGCAGGATGATTATGTGATTTACGGAGGTATTTCTATTTTAGCGTCCTCGGCATCTAATATTTTTAATTTTGCCAATGCCCATAAGTATATCGACATGAAGCCTATTGGAGGGTACAATTTCAAGCGTCACTTTAAGGCGATTGGCGTGTTTTTTGCCATGTCCTGCGCTACGACGATTTATACACATCTGGACACGGTTATGCTGGGATTTATGACAACGGATGAGGACGTGGGTTATTACAATGCAGCAGTTAAAATTAAAACTGTTCTGGTGAGCATCGTAACTTCTTTGGGTACAGTGCTGCTACCGCGTATGTCATATTATGTGGAACACGGTTTGATGGATGAATTCAAGCGTATCACAAAAAAAGCCCTGAACTTTGTTTTTATACTTGCGTCTCCTTTGATGTTATATTTTGTTCTTTATGCAAAGCTAGGTATATTTTTTCTTTCGGGTTCTGCCTATGCGGGTTCTATTGTGCCTATGCAGATTATAATGCCTACCCTGTTGCTGATTGGTCTAACAAATATTTTAGGCATTCAGATTCTGGTTCCTTTAGGACGAGAGAAGGTTGTTCTCTATTCAGAAATTGCGGGTGCTGTGGTTGATTTGATTTTGAATGCCGTTTTGATTCCACAATTCAAATCTTCTGGAGCAGCCATCGGCACTTTAGCAGCAGAAGTAACGGTATTGATTGTTCAGTTCGTAGCGTTACGCATGGAGGTGTCCGACGCATTCCGAACGGTGGCTTATTGGAAAATTCTCCTCGGCTTGTTGCTGGGGACGGCGTGTTCTTATTGGTTTGTCCGAGTTGGATTTGGTGATTTTCTGACTTTGGCTGTTACTGCCTGTTTGTTTTTTGGAGCGTATGGAATAGCGCTTCTTGCTAAGAAAGAAAAATTGATAGTGGAAATATTCCATCAATTGCTTCAAAAAATGAAACATATTAAAACGAAAGGAAAATAACGACTAATGTATGATTATTTAATAGTCGGCTCCGGCTTATATGGGGCCATCTTCGCACATGAAGCGAAAATTCATGGCAAATCTGTCCTTGTTGTTGACAGGCGTCCGAATATAGGTGGTAACGTCTATACTGAGGACATCGAGGGCATCCATGTCCATAAATACGGAGCGCATATTTTTCATACCAATAATAAGAAGGTCTGGAATTACATTACGCAGTTTGCGGAGTTCAACCGCTTCACAAATTCCCCTGTGGCAAATTACAAAGGCGAACTTTATTCTATGCCTTTTAATATGTATACCTTCAATAAGATGTGGGGTGTGGTGACGCCGGAGGAGGCGGAAGCGAAAATCAACGAGCAGAGGGCGGAGATCACGGGAGAGCCGCAGAACCTTGAAGAACAGGCCATCTCTCTGGTTGGGCGTGATATCTTTGAGAAGCTGGTCAAAGGCTACACGGAGAAGCAGTGGGGCAGGGACTGCAAAGCCCTTCCTGCTTTCATTATCAAGCGTCTGCCTGTGCGCCTGACATTCGACAATAATTACTTCAACGCTCTCTATCAAGGGATTCCCATCGGCGGGTACACAAAGTTGATTGAAAATCTGCTGGACGGGATAGAAGTCCGGTTGAATACGGACTATTTGGAGCATAAGGCTGAATTGGACGCTCTGGCAGATAAGGTTGTGTACACAGGTCCGATTGATGCGTACTTTAATTATGCGCTTGGCTATTTGGAATATCGGTCTGTGCGTTTTGAAACGGAACTTCTGAACATCCCAAATTTCCAGGGAAATGCCGCTGTGAACTACACAGACCGGGAGACACCGTGGACGAGAATCATTGAGCATAAGTGGTTTGAGTTCGGCAAGGATGCAGACGGTAACGACATCCCTAAAACGGTAATCAGCCGTGAGTATTCTTCTGAGTGGAAGCCGGGAGATGAACCATATTATCCAGTAAATGATGAGAAGAATAGTAAACTTTATGCACAGTATAAAGCCTTAGCGGATAAAGAAGAAAACGTTATCTTCGGCGGTCGGCTGGGTGAATACAAGTATTACGACATGGATCAGGTAATAGCGGCTGTGTTGGAGAAATGCGAAGAGATGCTGTGAAGTTGCTATATGAACAATATCGGATGAAGAAGTAAATGTAGCATGGGAAATGTTCGATAAAAAGCATGAGGCAGTGTCCGCAGAAACATGAAACAGATTTATCAATTATGTGCGTCTGTGCCGCTTATTCCATTCCTTGACGTATTCATCTTGAACAGAATCTTCATAAGCCCTGATTTCTGTTTCCATCTCGGAGTGGTATTTGCCGAGTGCGATGCAACAGTAAATGATAAATGCTTGTGATAGCAGCAGGATTGAAATAAAGAATAGCATTAATCTGCCTCCCGAAAGTAATTCGGTATTATTCTATCCGGAATCATGATCCGCTATTCATGGCTGTAAGTTTCATTCGTGAATTCGTATGATATTCATGTGCCTGTACTGTAACTGAGGGCGATATAAAAATCTGAAACAACGGGAGTGTAAGGGTAATAAACTTTGCTTGAATATATCATAGAGTTTTATGGCAGGATCGAGCCTGCGAGTTGGTTGGAGTTAGGAGCCTTTACTGCGTGTGTGTTGCTGTTGTATGGAGTGAAGTTGGCTGCTGTGAGGAAAAATGCCAGTAGCGGGGATGTCAACAGCGGTATGGCAAAAAAGAGAGCATGGAAACAGCCCCGCTTTTCCTATTACCTCTTGGTCATATACACAGCATTTATCCTGATGATCACTCTGATGTCCAGGGAATCCGGGGAGAATGCGACATACGAGTTTGTGCCGTTCTGGTCATGGAGGGCAATCCATAACGGAAAGATCAAGTTGCTGTGGGAATGCATCTGGAACGTGATCCTGTTTATCCCGTTCGGCTGTATCCTGGGGGTGGTGATGTGTGGGAACCCACATAGCCGGACAGAGGATAAATCGATAGAGAAAGTCGGAGAAGAGGATAGCGCAAGAACCAAGAAAACAGTTCTCCTTGAGATTTTTGTTGTTTTTGTCATTGGTTTCCTGTTGTCGGCTATCATAGAAACCTCACAATTGCTCTTCCACCTGGGGCTGTTCGAGTGGGACGATATGATCCACAACGCAATCGGCAGTTTATTGGGCGGAACTGTAGTGTGGCTGGTATGCAGACGCAGGAGGAAGCAGTGAATGTGGGATTCACGGTGTCGGGCAGTGCAGAAATTCACAGCACCAGGTACCATTAAAATATACAGTAAGAGTTTAACAGACAGAAGCAGGAGTATATAAGGAATGACAATTATCGTAACCGGCGGTGCCGGATTTATCGGAAGCAACGTTATTTTTCATATGTTAGATACCTATCCAGACTATCGCATTATTTGCCTGGATAAACTTACCTACGCCGGAAATCTTTCCACTCTGGCTCCTGTGATGGATGAGCCGAATTTCAGATTTGTGAAAGCGGATATCTGTGACCGGGATGCTATATATAAATTGTTTGAGGAGGAGCACCCGGATATCGTGGTGAATTTTGCGGCGGAGAGCCATGTGGACCGTTCCATAGAGAATCCGGAAATTTTCCTGGATACGAATATCAAAGGTACGGCGGTGCTCATGGATGCTTGCCGGAAGTACGGGATTACTCGTTATCATCAGGTTTCCACGGACGAGGTGTACGGAGACCTGCCCTTGGATCGACCTGACCTGTTTTTTACGGAGGAGCGCCGATCCACACCAGCAGCCCCTACAGTTCCTCCAA
>JAJQCU010000243.1:828-16652 GCA_021202575.1 Lachnospiraceae bacterium | reverse complement strand
CGCTGACCAGCTGGTTCTGGCCTATCATAGGACCTATGGTCTGCCTGTGACGGTAAGCCGCTGTTCCAACAATTACGGCCCGTATCATTTCCCAGAGAAGCTGATTCCGTTGATGATTGCCAACGCGCTGAATGATAAGCCGCTTCCGGTGTATGGAAAGGGAGAAAACATTCGGGATTGGCTGTATGTGGAGGATCACTGCAAGGCGATCGACCTGATTATCCACAAAGACCGTGTGGGCGAGGTATATAATATCGGCGGCCATAACGAGATGCGCAATATTGACATTGTGAAGATGATCTGCAAGGCGTTAGATAAACCGGAATCGCTGATTACATATGTTACCGACCGGAAGGGTCATGATATGCGCTACGCGATTGACCCGACGAAAATCCATAATGAACTGGGGTGGCTGCCGGAGACAAAGTTTGCGGACGGCATCCAGAAGACGATCCAGTGGTATCTGGACAACCGCGAGTGGTGGGAGACCATCATCAGCGGAGAGTATCAGAATTATTATGAAAAAATGTACGGGAACCGATAAGAGTCTTACGAATATGGGATAGGCAGTTGATGTACCTGTTACTGAAGCAGATGAAGTTCTGAACACGGAAGATAGGATTAGTAGAGTCATTGAAACGCTAAAGAAGATAAGCGAGGCAGAAGGGATAAATCATAGTACATTTGCAGAAAAAGCAGGAATATCAAGCAGTTCCCTTCACTATCTGTTCAAGGGAAAAACAACACCGTACCTGTTCACGATACTGAAACTGTGTGAGGCATTGAACATATCCTTATCTGAACTGTTTATTTCGGCAGGTGTCGAGAATACACAAGGCGTCGAGAATAGACACAATCGAGATGATGTCAATGGAGATATCGGTAATACGCAGATACTGGATAAGGATTTTGAAGCGAAAATGGTCTTTGTTTACAGAAATTCGTCTCCAGAACAAAAAGAGTGGATAAGACTTGCGGTGGATATGATAATATGCTCTCGTTCTTGATTGGATTAAACATGAAATTAAGAATTTTGCAAATAGTCCCTGCAAAAAAATGGAGCCGAAAAATCTGGTAATCGGCAGAAAACACAGGGGTTGTATTTTGAGAGATTTGTATAGATTGAAATTAGTTGACGCTTGAATAATGCGATCAGGAGGCGCACATATGAACCCCAAAAAGAAACCGGACTATGATCCGGAAGAGATTCTGGAAGCACTCACAGCCGCCACTGTGGACAGCTATGAGGAAACGCGGTCTCTGCATAAGACAGCCGAGGAACTGGACCTGAATGTGATAAAGGTGCAGAAACTGCTCCTCACCGCAAAGTACCACGATACAGCCAGGGAGAGTGACACAGGTAAGGAGCGTGACACAGCCCACGCCTACCACTCCGACACAGCAGACAGAATCGAAAAATTAAGAAAAGAAAGAAAAGATGGGAAGTCGATCGCAGAAATCATGACAGCCACAGTTCTGTCCAGAGCCTCAGTCAATTCTTATCTGCCGTACACGAAAGTCCTGTACAAGGCGGACGAGTTGTCGGCAAACGCAGAGAGGATAGCCAAGTACCGGGAAAGGAAAGCGGCGGTTGAGAAGCTGAATAAAGAGGGCGGGACAGACAATCTGTGGAACTGTATCACAGCCTTCGCCGGGTATCCGTTCTACACAGCCAAAGGGTTAAAATTTAAATATGAAGTCAGCGGCGGCGAGATGAAGGTTGACCGGAAGGAGAAGACGGTGACCAGGAGTTCTGTGGAGATGGCATATCGGAAGGCTTGTGAGGGAGAGATTACCGGCCCGAAGAAGCTCGGCGTTTTTGGAGCAAGCTATTTGTATCCCGTGTTCGTTCGGATTGGTGTGGTGTGATTAAGGACCTTTGTATAGATTGAAGTGTGCTGAAAATTTTGGCCGTCCCTTAATCGCCACAGTTTTCAATTCCCAGAAACTCATCAATCCCGATGATCCCCTCGCCACTCACATCGAGCAGGTCGTCGAATTTAATCACGTCATCCACAGCGCCTTTTTCATTTTTCCTGCCTGTGTCAATTTTCAAAATCCTATAGACTACATCAATGTTTGTTACCGTTCCAGTGGCGGTTACATCATAGCCAATTTCCCCATTCTCGTTATCTGGCTGGAAGTACTCCACGGTCACTGTCATGCCTTTCTTGACCTGCAGGAGTTTGTCGGAGAGCATTGCGGCTTCATCTTCGGACAGTTCCGTCCGCTTGCTTCGCATGAGCTTCACATCTTCCTCACCGAGCCGCTCGGAATGCCCGCGGAGGGCGGCGAAAGGTGCGAAAATCTTAGCCCTGTCCTGCGGCGACATCTTCGGATGCTTGCGGAGTGTGTCCATCGGCCACGGACGCTCCATATCTATAATATCTTCGTAATTATCGTTTAAATTCACAGAATACACCTCCAGCGGTTAATTTTCCGGGTTTCCGGCTTTGTGTCCGCCAATCTGCTGGTTGCGCTCCCGCATGGTCGCGCCTTCGAGGAAGTTTGTACCCTTCAGCACAGCGTTCTTGCCGAATTTCTGCTTTAACCGTACAATAGAGTCCTGCAGGGTATGCGCCTTTTCCAGTTTCGCCACATCCGTGAACAGGTCCAGCTGGACGATACCCGTGTCCTTCACAACTTTATTTGCTGTGATAGTCACTCTTCGCACAGTGAGGCTCCTGTCTACAATATGGTCGAAAAGCCCCACGATGGCTTTCTGAAGCTGGCTGCCGATGTTCGTCGGGTTGTCAATCCTCGTGCTGCCGTGGGTGGGTTTGGGAACCAAGCGGCCGTAGTGGTCAATTTTCGTGGCGCCTCTGTACGTTCCCTTATCACAGTTCTCCCTGTCGTAACCGATATCCAGCGTGAAGGAGTCGGAGGCCAGCCCCTTCTGATTCAATTGCAGCATGAGGCTCTCCGTCATTTCCTGCACGATGATCCGGGCCTTGCTATATTCATATGGCTCAGATAATACCTGCCACTCACTAATGCAGTTCGTCTCCGGTTTGTAGGATTTTACCAGCTCCATCGTTGTCGGCTCCACACCCCAGGCGTGGTCGATGAGGATTTCGGCATCGATGCCGAATGTCTTATAGAACCACTCCTGGTTATAGGTCGAAGCCCTGGCAAGCTGCCCCATCGTGTAGATGTAATTTTTTTCGAGCTTCCGTGCGGTGCCGGGACCCAATCGCCAGAAGTCGGTGAGCGGGGTATGGTTCCACAGTTTTTTTCTGTAGGAGTTTTCATCCAGCTCAGCGATCCGGACACCGTCCTTGTCGGCGGGGACGTGCTTCGCCACGATGTCCATCGCAATCTTCGCAAGGTAGAGGTTTGTGCCGATGCCGCCGGTGGCGGTTATCCCGGTGGAATACAGTACCTCACGGATCAGCGTCATACACAGTTCGTGGGCTGTCATGTGGTAGGTGTTCAAATATCCGGTGTCATCGATGAACACTTCGTCGATGCTGTAAGCAAAGATGTCCTTCGGGGCGATATATTTTAAGTAGATGGAGTAAATCTGTGCTGACACTTCTACATACCGCGCCATCCGTGGCGGAGCCACGAGATAGGATAATTTCAAGTTGGGGTCTTCGGAAAGCCCCCTAGCGTCAAAACACTCTGTAGTAAACCTGTGGCCGGGAGCCTTGCGGAGCCGTTCTTCGTTGACCTGTTTGACTTTCTGCACGACTTCAAAGAGTCTGGCACGTCCTGGGATGCCGTATGCTTTTAAGGAAGGGGAGACAGCAAGGCAGATAGTCTTGTCCGTGCGGCTTTGGTCCGCAACCACAAGGTTGGTGGTCAGCGGGTCGAGATGGCGATCCGCACACTCGGCGCTGGCGTAGAATGATTTAAGGTCGATTGCTAAGTAAGTGTGCTGTTGATCCGGAACCAAAATTTTCTCCCTCCTTCCTGTGATTCTATATAGTTCAGCCCGCAATCACTTCCACAAACCATCTGCCGAACCTCGGCGGGAAGGGTGCGTGTTCAAAGAAGAGCCGCTTTTCTTCCCCTCGGATGACCACAGTATAGCAGTCACCGGAGTAGCCCATGCCGACTGTGTCTGCCGGCCGGAAGTCGCGGACTTCTTCTATATTATATGTGCGCCCATTCGTCCATTCCATTGTTTTCGGGTGCATGAATCCTGTCGTGTCGATCTCCGAAGTGACCGACACATAGACTTTTTCTTTATGGGGATGCAACGATCTGGCAGTTGCGTTCATGCTGCGGTCACCTCCTTTGCTGTGGCGAATAATTATGCGCCGATTATGCACTGATGACAAACCATCTATATCATCTCTTTAAATAATCTGACTTCAATTCCGGTGTGACCGGAAGATCATATCCCTTTACCAATAGGGCTTTCATCTTATAATCGATCAAATCCTGGTTGCGTCCCAATGTCTGCGCAAGCTGTTCGCTTGTCAGAAAATCAGAACTGTACCGTTCTGCAAATTCCATAGCGGTGTAATAATCCAGGGCACGCTTGGCCATATCAGCGTGTCTGTTTTTCTCTTTTTTATAAAACTCTGCATATTTGTAATAGCCAATCGGGTCCAGGACGTCGTTATCTTCAATCAATACCTCGGCTGACAACAGGTTCGCCCGCCGCTCCCGCTGGCTGTTGGACCGACTAAATAAGAACGTGTCCTGGAATGTCATGCCGCTGCAGGCATCTTTGTAATCAAAAACATCATGGCTTAATTCGTGCATCGCTGCTTCCTGCTGGCTTGCGTTTCCATTGATCCGGACGAAACGTTCTCCGTTGATAACGCAGTAGTAACCGAGCAGGTGGGGATAGCGGTAAGTGTAATCATAATTCATGTACCGCTGATCCATAATTTCAAACGGGTTTCGTGTCTTATACTTGCGGACAAGATATGACGCGGTTTTCAGAATATGCGCATCCAATTTTGTCACCTCTTCCTACGGCTTTAACGCACGGTCAGTGCGGCCGTACAACATCATCTTTCAATCTCACTGACTGTTCTGCGCATTCTTACTGGAACCGCGCTTTGCTTTTGCGCGCTTTTTGGCTATTACGAAAAGCTCCTGCATTTCGTCTATGAAATCCCCCTGTTCCTCTTCAGACAGTTCGCCTCCCGCGAAGAGTGCGTTCGTATCTTCCAGGAGCCTCCTTGCCTGGGCCTTTCCCCGCGAACCATATTCTTTGTTGACCTGCTCAAGAAAAGCGTCCTGCTTTTCCTGTCTGCGAAATTCATCATCATCAAGGAAAAAGCTGGTGCTGACGTCAAAAGCTGCAGATAGTTTCTTGACGGCGTCCACGCTGGGGACGCGCTCATTGTCCTCGTAGTAACGGATTGCACGGGTGGTGAGCCCGGAACGGCGGGAAAGCTCGGCCATGCTCATTTTCTGTGCTGCCCGCAGGGCGCGGACTTTGTCGCCCATGGTTGCGTCCGGGGAGAGGTTTACGGCTAATTCGTTGATGGTACTCATAATTATCCTCCATTCTGTTTTGGTGAACCGTTGTTCCGCGTCTGAGAAAAACTTTTTTCTGTTCCCACTTGGCAGAGAACATATATTCAAGTATAATGTGAACACTGGTTCAAGAACTTGTGTTCGTATGATACCACGAGCAGGAACAGTTGTCAATAGGGAAAATGAACTTTTGTTCACGGTTTTGACTTAATTTTGTAAGTGGAAGAAAAATGTCCGGTGACAGAACAGCTTTCTATAGGAGGTACACAAAATGGAAAAAGATATTAGAGAAAACCCAATGGCATATTCCCTGGACGAGGCCATGGAGGAATTCGGACATGGGAGACTGGATCGCATAGGATTGATTGGATATCTTCGGGCAAATGAAGCAGAATCGCTGAAATATTTTAGGCTGATCTTTATTACCGATGTGGACGGCATTTATAAAGCCATCGAAGCCCAGAGAGGCATTTGGATAGATGTACAGCAGGATGGGAGAGTGCATTCGGTTCCGTACTTTGACCGGCTCTTGTCAATGCTGGATGATTTGCAGGACATCATCGAAAATTCATATTTAATGGAAGAACTGCCGCCGTGGTGGGCTTATTCGATTGTAGTGGACACAAGCGGCATAGCTTTATGCATGGATTACTATCATGATGAAGAGTTCCGTCCGCTGCTCCCGATGCAGAGCGCAGAAGACTTGGAACTTCCGCCTGACCAGTCTTACACGCTGATTAAGGTGGAATCCAAGCTGCTGAAAGTTGAAGATTATGCCGCGAACTTCGGAGTTGACACATCAGCTGTCCGGGCATGGATTCGACGGGGAAAACTGCCGGCGGCTATCAAGTATGGACGCGAATGGAGAATCCCGGAGTTGTGTAAATAACGTTGTACGCCCTATCAAAAAAAAAAATATTACTGAGATAAGATTTGTCAAGGGTGTTTTCACCGAAAAACAATTGGAAGTATGTCCAGGTGCCGAGTAAGCAAAATGGCCTATGTGGAGTGCTGCGAGGCCAAGAAACGGCTGTAGAAATATCTTACAGCCTGGGAAACTGTCGAGCGATCTTGAGTGTTATGCAGGAGCGGCATGAACAGTAGCATAAGCGCTGCACTCTAAGCTGTTTACAGCACTACTGGAGGGGGATGTATTGATAGAGGAGCACGCCGGCGGTTGTGTCCTGTTTGCGCGAAAAGATCAGATTGAGCAGCTACTAAACAACGAATAAAGATTTTTTCATTAACAGTACCCGCTGTCATCATCTGCGAAGTTGACAGTGGGTACTTCTTTGACTTTGGAATGTTGTTACGTCCTAATCACTATAGCCCAACAGCCCTAAATGCCTGATTCAAATCCTGAATAATGTCATCCGGTGCTTCAAGCCCGACGCTGAATCGAATAAAGCCCTTTCTGAATTTTTCCGGATACAGGTTGATTCGCTCATCATAGCTCGGCTGTGGGAAGATCAGGCTTTCATCGTGTCCAAGAGAGACAGCAAAAGTGACTACTTTCAGCTTTGCGCAAAACCGTTCTACTGTTTTGTCGTCCGTATTTACGCCGAAAGAAATAACACCCCCGAAACCGTTTTCCATCTGCCGTTTTGCAAGCTCGTGCCCCGGATTGCTCGGCAAACCCGGATACGATACAAACGTAACATTTTCACGCCGTTCCAGCCACTCAGCGATTTTCTGTGCAGACTGGTTGATCCGTTCCATGCGCAAGGGGAAAGTGACAGACCCGCGAAAAATCTGCCAGGCATTAAACGGACTGATGACTGCGCCGACATTGACCTGTGCTTCATAACGAATGCGATCCATCGTTTCCAGAGCATTGGATAAGATTGCGCCCCCTTGAGCGTCACCATGACCGTTGATAAACTTTGTTAGCGCATCTACCACAAAGTCGGCTCCCAATTCCAACGGTCGTTGGTTCAGGGGAGACGCAAAAGTGTTATCTACCGACAGGACAGCGCCGTTTTCATGCGCGAGCTTTGCAATCGCCGCTATATCTGTCACTCCTACCGTTGGATTGTCAGGTGTTTCGATGTGGACAAGCCTTGTGCCAGGTGTAATTGCTTTCTTTACGGCTTCAATATCAGTCATATCTACCATAACTGTCTCCACGCCAAATTTCCTGTTGAACAGCTCATGGAACATCCTGTAAACAGCCATATAGCTGACATTCGGGTACACCACCCTGTCTCCGGATTTCAAAAGTGTCCAGAACAGTGCATGAAGCGCACCGACGCCGCTGGCGAGGACAATGGCATCATCTGCGTGGTATAACGCTGCAATTTTTTCTTCCAGCCAATGCTGGTTTGCATTTCCATTTCTGGAATACATCAAAAGGTCTGTCGATGAATAATTGACCCGCGAGAGGTCATCCGGAAGTTTATAGCTGTTTGCCATGTGCAATGGCCTACGGACAGCGCCTGTCCCTTCGTCGTAATCGGTTCCGGTATGCACGGCCTGCGTGGAAATGTCGTACTCTCTAAATTTGTTCTCTTTCTTTGACACTTCGGAAACCTCCTGATTTGAAAATATAATGTCATATTCTGTCCGTCACGAAACGGATGAATTTCTTTGCCTCTGTCCAATCATTTTTTGTCCGGATACAGTTGTGCCTTTAATACCTGGCAGCACGCAAGGTCACCCAGAACATTGACACACGTAGCGCCCATATCTGCCAAAGTATTGACACTTATATAGACGCCCATAATACCGGATGGCAGTCCTACCATCGCAGATAAAGCCGCAAACGAGGCGATTGCTCCGCCTGGAACACCCGGCGTACCGATACTCAGCAGCACATTTGCCAGCAAAACAACTACCATCATGCTGAGGCTGACATTCACCCCGCAGGCCGACGCAAAAAACGGTATCATGAAGCTCATAACAATAGAAACAGCGTCCATATTCACTGTCGCGCCCAGTGGTACTACCAGCGACGTAATTTCACTCGGGCAGTCCAGTTTTTCCTCCATGCAGCGCATACTGATTGGAATCGTTGCAGAGGAAGAACAGGTGCCGAAAGCATTCAATGCGGCAGGTGCCGCAGTCGTAAAGAATTTCCTTAACGAACATTTGCCGAGCGTCTTTACAAGACCGCCGTAGAATATCAGCACATACAGGAAGTATGTAGTGTACAGCGCAATCATAACGGTAGCCAGAGACAATACCGTGCTTGTGCCATTGGACTCCACAACAGTTGCGATTGAGCAAAAAACACCGAGCGGGGTAAAATACATAACCACAGAAATAATCTTCAGCGAAAGTTCATTCACAGATGTTATGACTGACATAAAAGGTTCTGCTTTTTCACCAATCGATAAAACCGTAAAGCCGCTAATCAGCGCAAATACCAGAACCTGAAGCATATTGCCTTCGGCAAACGAAGCAATCGGATTAGACGGAATCAACGTTTCCAACGTATCCAGTAAACTTGTAAACTGAGTGGCCTCCACCGTGGCCTCCGACATCGTGATTGAAACGCCCTCGCCCAGATTCAGAATACGGGACAGGAACAGCCCCAAGAAACTTGCAAATGCAGTCGTGAGCAGGAAAAACAGCAGCGACAGTCCGCCAATCTTTCCAGTAGCGCGGATATTTCCGATACCGTGGATGCCGACGACAATTGAACAGAATACCAACGGGTAGATCATCATCTTCAGCGCACTCATATAAAGCGAGCTGATTACGCCAAGAAGACTGTAAAACCACCCGATACCGCCGGGAACAAAAAGGCCAACCAGAATGCCGGCGACCAGTCCTATAAAAATCGCCAAAGTAATATTGACATCTTTTAAAGATTTCATTTTTCTCCTATCCACCATTTCTATCAACTCCTGTTTTACACTTAATTATCTTATTATTCAGGAAAAACCTGAAAGTAATGTTCTCCTTTATCAATTCCTGTCCTGCCTGCACCGTTTCCCTGAACCCGATAGCGGTATTCCTTCACTATTTACCTGCTATGTAAGCTCCTACGGTGTTCACCCACCTTGACTTTGACCCCGATGTAAGCTATAATCTGCCTGTTCGCCTATATAAAGAAGTTATCCATGAAATATCAAAAATTACAGAACTATCCGAAATAGCGGGAGGGAACCACATTGCTGAATCAGTTTTCAAGAACAGAGCTACTGCTGGGCAAAGATGGAATGGAGCGCTTATCGGCGTCCTGCGTCGCAGTATTTGGCATCGGCGGCGTAGGAGGATACGCAGTGGAGGCGCTTGCCCGGAGCGGGGTTGGTTCCTTCGTGCTGGTTGACGATGATAAAATTTGTCTGACCAATTTAAACAGGCAGATCATTGCAACCAGAAAAACAGTCGGCCAGTATAAAACAGATGTCATGAAGGAGCGCATACTCGAAATCAATCCAAATGCACGGGTAGAAGTCCGGAAGTGCTTTTATCTTCCTGAAAATGCAGATGAATTTGATTTTTCGCGTTATTCCTACGTCGTAGACGCAGTAGATACCGTCACAGCGAAGCTCGAAATTATCGAACAGGCGCAAAAATGCGGTGTGCCGGTCATCAGTTGTATGGGAGCCGGAAATAAGCTTGATCCCACAAAATTCCAAGTGGCGGATATTTACGAAACAACGATGTGTCCGCTTGCAAAGGTGATGCGGCATGAATGCAGAAAACGCGGAATACGTGCATTGAAAGTAGTGTATTCCACAGAAAAAAGCATCCGCCCCCTGGACGATATGGAGATCAGCTGCCAGACAAATTGCATCTGTCCGCCCGGGACAAAACGCAAATGTACGCAGCGAAGGGACATTCCGGGCAGTGTTGCGTTCGTCCCATCTGTAGCCGGCCTGATCCTGAGCGGAGAGGTTATAAAGGATTTAATTAAGCCATTGGAGCAGGCGTAGCAGCAAAAAGGCGCGAGCCTGGACCCAGCTTCGCCGCCCTGTTCACAGGGCCGCGTAATCCAGGAATAGAAAGTACGTATCCGCCTCGTTGTCGATATACTCGTTGCCATGGTTTGTGCCGGTATAGGCCAGCTGCCCCGCTTTGTAGGCACAAAGCGTGGTAAAAACCACAGGTGTCCAGCGGTGCCGCCCCAGCGGAGTGGTGGCGAACATCGCCCCGTTGGCCAACCGGGATACATAGAGAGAGTCCGCGTAGTTGGTATGGACGTACAGAAGCTCCCCATCGTACAGCAGGAAATTCATCTTGTTGCCCGGGGTCATCTCCCAGCCAAAGCTGTCCAGAAACCAGACCCGTTCCTCCTCTGTCAGCTCATGGCCCGCCGCGTTGGCAGCCGGGTGCAGCCGGTCAATCAGGCAGCAGAGAATCCGCTCGCTGTCGGTACATCCCTCCTGCACATATTGGTAGGGGTTCAGCGCCGGACAGCGGAACATGGTGCCATTATGGGCCAGCGTCCATCATCGGCGGAAACAGTCCCTCTGATCAAAGGGGTGGCAGTTTTCATAGTCAGTGGAGCCCACTGTAGCTTTCCGAATATGGGCAATCATTCCTTCCGTCTGCAGCGGATGGGCCAGCCGCGCTTTCAGATAGCTGCTGCGGAAGGCAGCCTCCGGTTCCTTTTCCAGCGAAGCGGAGTTGCCATGGAAGATTGCCATGCCCCACCCATTGGGATGCTCCGTACTGTGGGAGAAAAACTCCTTCAACAGCTCATTCACCGGAACGGGAACGGATGCGCTTACACCGAACAATTCACACATTGGCTTCACCCTCAAGCGGCACTTCTACCGTCAAGCGGTACTTCCGCTCCGCTCCCAGCGCTTCGCTCCCTGCCTGCGCTCCGCTCTCTGCCTCCTGCTGCTGTCTGGCCAGCGCCAGCCCCTTGCGGACAAAGCCCCCGGAAAAGGCTTTGCGGATCTGCCAGGCGTAACGATTTTCCCCATCGATGAATTTAGCTTCCTCAAAATCCAGCACCTGCTGCACTTCAGCAGGAGAATAGCAGTAAAACTCCCGCATCAGGGTAATTACATTACGGGCGGCATGGGCAACCGAATAAGCGCGTCCGTCCGGCAGCATCAGATTCACCGTTTTCAGGTCATAGTGAGCGGCATTTTTGAAATTCTGAACCGCCTGCACCTGATCCCGGTCATTGAAGGGCTGGTCAGGCGTGGCGGCCAGCCAGCATAACAGCAGCTGGGCAAAGGATACGTCCCGTTCGTCAATGCCGACAGGCGTCAGAGGATTCAGGTCAAACATCCGCAGTTCGATATGATTGACACCCCCGGCTTCCAGCGCGTCCAGACGGTATGGCCCTGCCGGCTTGAGCCGGACCGGATAATACAGCTCCGAAGGAGCCCGGAGCCAGCCCCGGCGCACATAATCACGAATACTCTCCACATAGGCGGCCAGACTGCTGTAGTCAAAAACAGGAGCAAAGGCGTTCCAATATCCCAGTTCACTGCACCGCACGGACGCCAGCCCCTGGAACACGTCTCCATCAAACTGTTCTTTTTCCACATAGGAGCTGTCCAGCAGAGGGCTTGCGGCGGTGACGGCCGTTAAAATCCATCCATAGGCCGCAACCCGCTTTGCCAGAGTCAGATAGAGGTTATTCTGATAGTCGATGTAGCTGGACTGTCCGCTGCGCTGAAAATCCCGGCGCAGCAGCTCCTCATGGAAGGAATAGTTGACATGGATGCCGGACAATGTCATCTTATACCGGCCATACCGCTTGGAGAGGTAATTCCGGTAGGTTGTCTTATCTGACTGCGCTCCCGCGAACTGTGCCACCGGTATGTCCTGCTCATTACGGATATAGGGCGGGTTGGAGAACGGCCACAGATATTCTCCGGGCGTAAGCTCTGCCAGTGTCCGCTGAATCGTCCGGGTATGCCGCTCCAGCTCCGACACCGCGGCGTGGGCGCTGGGCTGGACGGAGGTGTTAATCTCCGTCTGGTTTTCACAGAAATCACGGACAATGTTTGGATTCCCCGCAAAAGGATGGGGTGTATGGGACAGAAAGCCCTCCCCGTCTATCCGCAGACTCTCTTTTTCCAGGCCAAAGCTGCCGGAAAGCAGCAGTTCAGCCAGTTCCGTAGAATCAATCTGCAACATGTGAACACCTCCTCACAACCCTCATTCCGTCCGTCATGGTACCACAAATTCCAAAAATGCGTCTAATACCGAAAAAAAATATCCGGATATAGCCTGAAGCTATATCCGGGCAAGGAACTTCGCGGTTCTTCAGGTATAGCAGGCTTCATTCATTCCTGTGGCAGAGAATATAGTCTGCCTGCTTCCACAGCTCTTCGACGGAATCCGCGCGCAGAATGAACACCTGACTTCCCATACCCCCGGAAATGGATGGCGGAGGAGCCTTTTCCAGAAGCATTTTACCGGGATAACGACCTCGAATCTCACCGGCGGAGTGAAGATAGTCGTTTCGGCTGCTTCTCGCGAAATGCGTCACGTAGGATTGAAAGCGGTAATCGGGGAAGGAACGGTTCTCATCAAAAACCAGACTCTCTGCCCAGATCTGATAAACATCCACATTGTAGGCAAAGTTCATCTTGTCCGGGATATAGCCTCCGGGAGCGCGGATGTTTACTTCAAGCCCTACGATATCTCCTTTCTTCCCCATGCCATCCTTATCGTTGTCCAGACGGAAGAACTCAAAATGGAAAAATCGGTTCCGCAGGCCGAATGCCTTCACGACCCGCGTTCCGATCCCGTATAAATCCTTTTCCCGAACATTCTGGGTATAGCTGACATTCTCGCCGTTCCCCTGCAGCATATCCAGTGGCGTCACCGCCATCACCTGTCCCGTGCAGAACAGGATATTACTCCGGCTGTCGGTGATCCCGTCGAAGGTCTCGACATGTCCGGGAACAAATTCTTCCATAATGTAAGCCTGCGCGGGCCTGTCGCGGAAAAACGCGTCCAGTTCCTCATCGGAGCGCAGCTTCCATGTGTTTGCAGCACCCACGCCATTGTCCGGTTTAACGATCACGGGATAACCGACCTGTGCCGCAAACTGTCTGCAGGCGACTGGATCCTCTGCCATTATGTAGCGCGCCGTCTTCACACCGGCCCTGGCATAACCGGCCTTCATGCGTGATTTGAACTTCACATTTTCCAGCTCTGTGATATCAAAGCCGCTGCGGATATGAAAGTCCGTGCGCAGCCGCGCTTCCAGCTCCAGCCAGTACTCATTCTGGCTCTCAACATAGTCAATGCGTCCATATTTGAAAATATAAAACGCCACAGCGCGGTACACGTCCTCGTACTGTTTCAGACTGGGCAGATAATAATACTCCGTCAAGGCACGTCTACATTCATCGCTCAGGTCGGAATAAGGACAGTCCCCGATGCCGAGCACCTGCACACCCAGGCGCTGCAGCCGGTCGCAGAAATGATAAAAATGATCAGGAAAATTCGGGGAAAGAAAGACAACGTTCATGGCGCGGGGTCTCCTAAAACTTACCAAAACAGTAGGAATAGTATAATTATAAGAGCAGTGGAAAAATATGTCAATCTATTTGAAAGCTGTCTGTAATATGAAAAACTTATAACCGGCTCTAAATGATTCTGATAACCAGGTCTGTGTTCCTTTCTGAGCGGTCGAAATCAATCCAACGCTTCATGCTATCCGGCCTCCTTTCTTTCCGGGTTCTCAATTGTTTTTATTATCTTTGCGGGAACGCCGCCCACTACGGTAAACGGCGGTACATCCTTTGCTGCGACCGCGCCTGCAGCAACGACTGCCCAGTCACCGATGGTAACACCGGGAAGAATTGTCGAATTCGAGCCAATCCACACATGGGCACCTATTTTAATGGGAGCATAGTGATTCCTGCGGTTATTGGCGGGAAGCAAATCATGGTTAATAGTGGCAAGCACCACATTGTGCCCAATCAATGCGCCGTCTCCGATTTCGATACCACCCTGGTCCTGGAAGTGGCATCCGGAATTTATGAAAACATCCTTACCGATGTGGATATTCTTTCCGAAGTCCGTATAGAAGGGAGGGAACAGACGGAATGAATCGTCCACATACCGCCCGGTGAGTCTGCTCATAATCTCCCGTATCTCCTCGGGCGTATGATATTGGTTGTTGAGTTCCATCCCAATACGGATTGCCTCCTGAAACAGAAAGTTCGCATAATTATGCCATTCGGCATCGTTTGGTTCACCCTCACGAAACCCCGTTATGATATCCTTAACTGTTACCATTGCTTTCCTCACAGGCACATTTCATATATTTTTTCGACATCATCCGGTGTCAGTTCCTTCGGTCCGCTTATCGAACCGCCGACGCAGGCATGTTCCGCCATTGCTTTGAAATGAGATTTATCAATCTGCAAATCGGAAAGCGTAGATTTAAGCCCCAGCGTTTCAAAGCAGAATGCAGAAACTGCCTCAATCGCTTTCTTTGCCCCTTCCATCGCAGCGAAGCCCTTTTCAACACCAAACACATTTGTACCGAGGCGGTAAATGGCAGGCGCCGTTTCATCATCCAGAATATAGGACAGCCAGCGCGGGGTAAGAATGGCAAGCCCGTGTCCGTGGGTAATATCATAATATGCGGAAAGCTCATGCTCCATCATGTGGCAGGCGCAGCCGTGAACAGTTCCTCCGTCAAGTACGGTATTCAACGCCATAGAGGATGCCCACATAAGATTTGCCCTGGCTTCATAATTTTCCGGCTCCTTCATGGCAACCGGTGTCCATTTTACAACGGTGCGCATCACGGCTTCCTGCATTTCAAGAAGCAAATCGAACGTTGCATCTCCGGCAAGATAGTAGTTGTCAAGCACATGGTTGAAAATATCGAACGCTCCACAGGCTGTCTGATAGGCAGGGAGTGAAAAGCTGTATTCCGGATTTTCAAAGGCTGCCCTCGGAATAAGGGCAGAGCCGCCAAGGCCGATTTTTTCGTTGGTGTCCATGTTGGAAATCACAGCCCATGCATCCATCTCAGATCCTGTCGCTGCATTGGTGAGAATTGCGACAACGGGGAGAGCCCGTGTCACCCATACACCGCCTGACACAAGCGGCCACACATCGCCGTCCTCCGTCAGCGCCGCAGCGGCAATTCCCTTTGCGCAGTCGATGGTGGAGCCGCCTCCTGCAGCAAGGCGCACATCAATTTCCTCCGATTTGCAGATGGCTGCGCCTTTGTTTACCGTGGAGTGTCTCGGATTTGGTTCAACGCCTGATAACTCGAACAGTTCAATATCAGCCGCTTTCATAAGGGAAACAATCTCATCGTAGAGACCATTTTTCTTAATCGAACCTCCACCATACACAAGCAGCACCTTTTTCCCGAAAGCCAGCAGTTCCTGCGGAAGATTCGTCATCTGTCCTTTGCCAAAATACACCTTGTCAGGATAATGAAAAATAAAGTCCTTCCTTCAAATACATCAGTTTTATAATTATATTAG
>JAJQCU010000243.1:0-818 GCA_021202575.1 Lachnospiraceae bacterium | reverse complement strand
CATTGTAATTCCTCCGTTTTCAACTTATTTTTGAAGCATGAGCAGGTCAAAAGAAAGATGATTTCAAGCCCCGCTTCATGTTTTCTGCTCCTATTGTAATTGGCCCTGCTCAAAAATATCAAATACGCATTAAGAATTCATTTCCATACTTGAAAGGTATGGAATAATGCGTTATAATACGGACAGAACCTTGCTCAAAGGAGGACTTGTTTATGGATATCCGGGTATTGCAATATTTTCTGGCAGTAGCACGGGAGGAAAGCATAACAAAAGCAGCAGAATCTCTGCATATGACGCAGCCGCCGCTTTCCCGGCAGTTAAAGGATTTGGAAGATGAGTTAGGCAAACAGCTTTTGATACGCGGAAGCAAGAAGGTCACTTTGACTGAGGATGGCATACTGCTCCGGCAGCGCGCCGAAGAACTGGTGGAACTGATGGAAAAAACAAAAAACGAGATCACTGCCTCTGACTATGATATACACGGCGATGTTTATATTGGAGGGGGCGAATCGGATGCCATGTCTTTTCTGGCGCAGATTGCCTTTGACCTGCAGCAGGAATACCCGCATATTCATTATCATATTTACAGCGGAGACTCGGAGCGGGTCACGGAAAAGCTGGACAAGGGGCTCATTGATTTTGGCCTTTTTGTCGCCGCACCTACGGACATTGAGAAATATAATTACATCCGGCTTCCGATGAGGGATACGTGGGGAGTTCTCATGCGTGATGACAGCCCGCTGGCAGACAAGGATTTTATATATGCCAAAGACCTGTGGGATAAACCGCTGATTGTTTCTCATCAGGCATCCAAAGAC
>JAJQCU010000030.1 GCA_021202575.1 Lachnospiraceae bacterium | reverse complement strand
AGTGTGCGAATATTTCGCTTGATATTGACTCAAATCAGGAGGTGGTTGATGTGTGTGGAGCGTGGAAAGAGGAACAGCAGAATGCGGCAATTAAATCATCGATAGATACAGCCAGAAGGTATGGAATATCAGACGACAGAATTTTGGCAGATATTATCAGTCAGTTTGGATTAACGAAGGAGGAAGCCAGGTCATATTTGATGAAAGAAAGCGCCTGATATTTGTAAGGATAAGTGCTGCATTACATTTGCAATCCCGCCTGAAGGCATGTGTACAGTAGAATGTACAATGCTTTCAGGTGGGATTTCGAATGTTTTGGGGATTTCGGGATAAGTGAGATACACTGCAGGCGTCCTTTAGGAGAAAATCTGTGTTTTTCGAAATCGAACTTATGCATAGCAGCGCAAAACATGAAAAACTTCGTGGTATCATCAGGGAGAAGATACTTTTGATCCCGACATCATCATCCATATATGCATCAAAATAGAAAACAGAAAAAACTGTAAAATATTTTCAGAGGCTATTTTGGATATACTAAGGAACTGTCGGAGAATAACAGATGGAGGCATGAATTTATGAAAAGAAAAACAGCAGTGATCACAGGCGCCACCTCCGGCATCGGCCGGGAATTTGCCCTGGCCTTTGCGGCAAAGGGCTACCGGCTGGTGCTGACGGGGCGCAGGGAGAACAGATTAAAGGAGCTGGCGGACAGCCTGGGGGTGCCCTGCCGCATCTGGCGGGCGGATCTGTCGGTGGAGGAGGAATGCCGTGGCTTCCTTGAAAGGCTGGAGAATACCCGGGTGGATGTGTTTATCAACAACGCCGGCTTCGGCGTCTGCGGCAGCTTCGCGGACACGGAGCTTTCCAAAGAGATATCTCTGATCAATGTGAATGTGAAGGCCATGCATATTTTATTTAAGGGGATGCTGCAAAAGATGGAAAAGCAGGGGCACGGCGCTATTCTGAATGTGGGGAGTGCGGCGGGGCTTTTACCGGCGGGGCCGCACATGGCGGCCTATTATGCCTCCAAAGCTTATGTGGTCAGTCTGACCCGGGCGGCAGCCAGAGAGCTGAAGGAGGCCAAACGCCCGGGATATGTGGCTGTCCTCTGTCCGGGCCCGGTGGACACGGAGTTCAATGCCCGCGCCAACGTGACTTTTGCCATGAAGGGGATCTCCCCGAAGTACTGTGTCCGGGAAGCCTTTCACGGTATGAAAAAGCGGCAGACTGTCATTATCCCCTCGCCTGTTGTCAGAATGGGCACTCTGGGACAGAGATTTCTGCCCTCGGCGGTGCTGCTGCCATTGATCTCAGTGCAGCAGAAAAGAAAAGTGGTTCGGGCGGGACACCCCGGTTAAGATAAGAGCTTATGGAAAGCCTGTGGCACTGTAGAAGAGAAACTACAGCTGCTGCGGGCTTTTTTTGTGTATAAAAATCAGAATGTTAACAACTCGAAAACAAAAATTAAGATTGTTTCAGATTTCCCCTTGCCAACCGGAATAAAAAGGTGTAATCTATTACCTGAGTGGAGGAAAAGGGAGCAAAGTGCACAAAAAACCACGAAAATGGTTTGAATATGCTACTATTCACAGCCGACCTGAAATGTGTCTTCTGTCTCTCCTTAAGCCGGACTGATGTTGGAAGGTAGACTGTTATGTACGCGGGCAAGTATAACCACACGCTGGATACGAAGGGCAGGCTCATTCTTCCCGCGAAGCTGCGCGACTCGCTGGGCGAGGAGTTCGTGGTGACCAAGGGAATCGATGGGTGTCTGTTCGTGTACGACAAAACGGAGTGGGCCCAGTTCGAGGAAAAGCTGGACACCCTCTCCATTACCAACAAGGAGTCCCGTAAGGTGCTGAGGTTTTTCCTTTCCGGCGCGGCTTATGTGGAGGTGGACAAGCAGGGCAGGTTCCTGATACCCACGGAGCTGAGGGAGTACGCCGCCCTGGACAAGGAGGTCTGTCTGGTGGGCAGCGGCCGCCATGTGGAGATCTGGGATAAGGATCGGTGGAACGCGGAGAATGAGGATATCGACGTGGATCAGTCCATGGGGTATCTGGACAGCGTGGGCATCCGCCTGTGATGAGATGGCCCGGAGAAAACCGGAGCCACAGACAGCGGGTCAGGGCAGTTATGGAAGTCTGCGGAGCAGCGGAGACCGCTGAGAATTTTTGACCTGTGCTATTGGGAAAACAGACCAGCAGAAATGCCCGGTTATTTCGAAAACGCTGTACTGACTGGCAGGGGAGACAAGCATGGAGTTCCGGCATTATTCCGTCCTCTTACAGGAGACAATTGAACAGTTAAATATACAGCCGGAGGGCGTGTACGTGGACGGCACCCTGGGGGGCGGCGGCCACGCGGAACAGATTTGCGTGCGCCTGTCCGGCGAAGGCCATCTTTACGGCTTTGACCAGGACGGGGACGCCATCGCGGCGGCCTCTGAGCGGCTTTCCGGGTACATGGACAGGCTGACCGTCATCCGCAGCAATTTCCGCTTTATGCGGGAGCACCTGGAGGCGGAGGGAGTCCGCCAGGTCAACGGGATTGTGCTGGATCTGGGGGTATCCTCCTTTCAGCTGGATACCGTGGAGCGGGGCTTTTCCTACCGGGAGGACGCGCCCCTGGACATGCGTATGGACGACAGGCAGGCGCTGACCGCCAGGGAGATTGTGAATACTTACCCGGAGATGGAGCTTTACAGGATCATCCGGGACTACGGGGAGGAGCAGTTCTCCAAAAATATCGCGAAGCACATCTGCGCGGAGAGGGCGAAGGCTCCCATCGAGACCACCGGCCAGCTGAATGAAATCATCGCTGCTTCCATTCCGGCAAAAATGCGGGTCAACGGGCATCCGTCCAAGAAGACCTTTCAGGCCATCCGGATTGAGTGTAATCAGGAGCTGGACGTGCTTAAAAGCTCTATGGAGGATATGATCGATCTGCTGGCTCCGGGAGGGCGCCTGTGCATCATCACTTTTCATTCTCTGGAGGACCGCATTGTGAAATCCGCCTTTATGAAAGCGGAGAAGCCCTGTATCTGCCCGCCGTCCTTTCCGGTGTGCACCTGTGGCAGAGTGTCCAAAGGAAAAATCGTGACCAAAAAACCAATTCTGCCCTCCGAGGGAGAGCTTGAGGAAAATAAGAGAAGCAAAAGCGCGAAGCTGAGAGTTTTTGAAAAGGGGTTTTGATTATGGCAGTCAACAACTACACAAACCGCAGAAATGTCAACGCACAGGCGAATACGAGAGCAAACGCGGGAGCGGGGAACAGCAGGACGGCCGCGCAGAGAGGCTATGCGCAGTATCAGTACGGCACGGCGGCTCCCCAGACCAGGCCGGTTCGCGGACAGAGAACGTCTCAGGCCGCTTCTTCGGCATACAGGCAGAGCGCGGCTCAGACAGGAACAGTCCGCAGACAGAATACAGCTCAGGCGTCTCCGGCACGCAGACAGAGCGAATCTCAGACGATACGGCAGTCGGCGCCGGCTCGCAGACAGGCGCCCCAGAGACATCAGGTGGACGTTGGGACCGAGAAGGGAAAGGTTATCCTTCAGGCCTCTCCGGTCAATAAGCTGGGCCTGGTTGTGATAATGTTGGCGTTTCTGGCCCTGGGAGCGGCGGTACTGTGGTATGTGAGTCTGCAGTCGGATATCACCCAGCTGCGCAGCAATATTCAGTCGCGGGAAAGCGAGCTCAATGATCTGGTTGCCAGCAATGACGAGTATTTAAACAGGATTGAGGCCAGCGTGGACTTAGAGGAGGTCAGAGAGGTTGC